>CAVKDD010000178.1:0-4093 GCA_963654845.1 Acutalibacteraceae bacterium
CTCTTTTGCTTTGTCCTTTTTCATAATTTATACAATCTCCGCTAAAATCTTACTTATACTAACTTAAAATTTGCATTATTTCCATTCTTCAAACAGATGAAAACTACCATAAAATAAGAGTTAAACAGTTTACTTTTTCTAAAGAATACGTTATAATTGTAATAGAGTTGTTGTTGTTAAATAAGGATATTTGGTTTATGAAGATAAATAGGTTTTCACTACTCGGAGTTGCATTAATCTTGCAAATGATTGGCGTAAACGCTAACGCTTCTGAAATTTCGGGCGTTACACCGATTACTTCGGGCAATTCCAATATTTATAACATCACACCCGAATTTACCAACAAACTCAACAAGACAGGTTTTAGGAAATACGAAAAATTCGACCTGACAAAAGGCGATAATGCAAACTTTATAATGAACAACCTCTCTCAATTTGTAAACCTTGTAGATTCAAAAGTGGGCATTGACGGACTTGTTAATACAGTCAACTCAGATTTTTCAAAATCTAACGGAGGCTTGGTTTTCGTAACTCCTGACGGTTTTGTTGTCGGAACAAACGGCGTTTTGAATGTCGGCTCTCTATCGGTTTACACCCCTACTCAAGAAGGCTATAATGCACTATCTAACCAACTTTCGGGTGCTATTGCCGGAACAAATCAAACAGTAAACTTTGACCCGTCAACCTTGAGTATCGGTAGCGGAATTATCACGATTAACGGAAAAATCGTTTCTAACGGCAATATTAATTTTAATGCAAACTCAATAAAAATCGGCAAAGACGGACGAGTTATCAGCGGATTGTCTGCGGAGAACACCTTCATTTCTTACGACAAAGAAACAGGTAATATTGAAATTACGGATGCGGAAAACCTGTTCAATACCCTTGTAAACTCAGGAAAAATTAACAACAATTCAACAACAATAACTTACAACACAAACGGCGGAAATGTTGAACTCGGCGGACTTACCGAAAACAAAAGCGGAAACATTAACTTGAACCTTCAAGGCGGAAACGTGATAAATACGGGAGTTTCTGACACCTTGTTAAAATCAACGGGTGATATTAGCATAACCGCAAAAGGCGGAAGTGTCGGCGAAAACACCTCAAATCACGAAGATTTTTCAAAATCAATAAATCTTCAAGCGGGCGGAAAAGTTAATATTTACGCTGATAATGTTGTAAATGTTGCTTCATTAAACCAAGATTTATATGTCGATAATATCACGGGCGATACGGTTTATTTAACGGTTGATAAAACGAACGAAACCAACGCTGACCCGAATCTTTACTCGGCAAACTCCACTTCCCCGAATGTTATCGGAAACAAAATATCCATCTCAACTGCGGGAAATATCGGCTCGTCAAACGCTCGACTTAATATCAGTTCAAACTCAGACTCTCAAGTTTTTGACGACAATGCTTGGAACAATAACAAGTTTAATTACGCTCCGAAAGGTGACGGGTTGGAAGTCGTATCTAAAAACGGAAATATCCACTTGAAAGATAATGACAGTTCGGTAAATTTCAAAAATCTGTCTGCCGAAAACGGAAAAATCGATGCTCAATTTAAAGGAAATACCTATATTGAAAACCTTTCAGGTGCAAACGTAAACATTTTAACTCAGGGTGAAGTTTTGTATATCGACAATTTTCAATCAGATACGATTCTTGACGATACGACAAACAAATTCACGGCATTAGGCTTGAGTTCGGACAAGACAAAACTTTCAGATTCAACAATTATAATAAAAAACGGAATTGTCGGAACTAACGAAAAAGCCCCGACACTTGCATTTTCTGCCGATAACATCTATGCGGACGGAAAACATTTTGTTATGGGCAAAGACAGAAGCAATGCCCCGCTTGAAAACACAAACGGCGAACAGATTTATTATGTCGGTAATGCAAGAGTTGAAGAAGATGCAAACACTGCAAAAATTAACGTAATCGGCGAAAATTCCGTGAATATTACGGCAAATGCGGTGACGGAAGCAGACGTTCAAAACGCTGAAAATGCTGACGGTTTGACAAGAATTTATTACCAAACAAGTGACGGCATTGACGAAATTGCCTACACGATAAACTCAGAAAACAACGACAGTAATATTACAATTTTAGACGGTGACGAGCCTGAATTTGGCGGCGATACCGATGATGACGGCGATATTGATAATCCTGATATCGGAGATGATGACACTGACCCTGATATAGACGGTGGCGGTGATACGGACAACGACTCAGATAATGACACTAAAGAACCTGATTTGGGCGACAGCGATAATGACGGGGATTCGGATAACCCGAATATCGGTGATACTGATTCGGATGACGATATAGATAACCCTGATGTTGGCGATACTGATGACGATAACGACACGGATAAACCAACTCCGAGCGAACCTGACACAGGCGACAGTGACGGGGATGATGACCCTGATATCCCAACAGGAGACACGGATTCGGATGATGATATCGATAAACCTGATACGGGTGGGGATACCGATGATGACGATGATTCAGACATTCCGTCTGTTCCGGGTGAACCTGATACGGGTGACAGTGACGGGGATGACGACCCTGATATCCCAACAGGTGACACGGATTCGGATGACGATATCGACAAACCTGATACGGGTGGCGATACCGATGATGATGACGATTCAGACATTCCGCCTGTTCCGGGTGAACCTGACACGGGCGACAGTGACGGGGATGACGACCCTGATATTCCGCTAGGTGACACGGATTCGGATGATGATATTGACCCGCCTAACCCCGGTGGTGATACCGATGATGACGATGATATAGACATTCCGCCTGATCCGAGCGAGCCTGACATCGGCGACACGGACACAGATGATGACAATGACAACAAACCACCTCATGGTGATACAGATGACGATAGCGACTCGGATTTACCGCCAATAAATCCGAAACCGCCTGTTACACCTGACATGAGCGATATTCAACCAATAATAAATAACAACACGGAACCGCCAAAACCGCTACATTTGGTGACAGATGTTTTGGTTGTCCCGACAGATGACGAAAACGATTATTCTGTTGAACGAGCGGTAAATACAAACGGCTTGTTCGGTGATAACGAGCAAAGAGCCGACCAAATCTTAGCACCGATTCGCCGAGATGCGGCAAAGAAACGTAAATTCGACTTCCGCTGGTGGTTCAGATAATTTGTAATTGTTTAAATTTCACGAAAAAGACAAGGGCATTACGTCCTTGCCTTTTCATATTTACATGCCACGAGGGGCAAAAGTTCCATTTTCTGAACTGTATTTTTTCAAAACAGGATTTCCCGACTCATCAATATCATAAGTGAAATATTCATACGAACCACCCGGAGCTGTCGGTTTTTGGGTCAATTTGCCCATCATTGGAGTACCGTCAGGGGTGTAATAGACCTTTTGTTCAATGCCGTCTTTGGAAGTATAAACAACACGTTTTGCACCACGAATGCCCGATTCCGCATCCGCACCCCAAGTGCCTATACAAATCGTATTGCCTTTATCATCTTGATACATTTGCCCATTTGAACGGTCAATACTATCAATTTTCTTAAACCCTAATTTTGCCAAACTTTTTTCATTCGGCATTCTATCCTCAAGATTAAGATTATTTTTACTCAACAATTCATTTAGTTCTTTTTGATGTTGGGTTTGATTGCTTTTTGGAAAAGAAATCGCACCAAAACTTTTGTCAGCTTGTTGGGTTTGTTGAACTCCACTCATTGAAAATACGGGATTTGCTCCGTTAATAGGTTGTACCATGTAAATACTCCTTTCGTGTTTAGTTATTAGCACACATAAATTTATGTCTTATATATATAAAAAGTATTTACACTCATGAGAATTGCTCCGCCCCGCCCGACCATACCATACCATACCATACGGGAATTATAGCAAGGGTTTCAGGGTTTTAAATTCGTTTTAACATTTTGTAACATTTAGAAATTATGAAGGAAAAGTCCAAAGCGACTCAGCCAAATGTAGGTCACGGCACTGCCTGACATGTAAAATAATGTTGTTCAACATCAGCAAAAGAAACAGATTCCGGCTCGTAGGCCGGAATGACA
>CAVKDD010000179.1:0-4084 GCA_963654845.1 Acutalibacteraceae bacterium
GTTCAAAATGACGTAATTCGCCAAACAATTTTCTTTATCGTTTGCTTTTTCGGCTTGTGTGCGGTTTCTTCCCTGATTTTGGGATATATTGAAAAAGACGTAAATTTGGCTTTGTCATGTTCTTTGTCTGCGATTGGTGATATCGGTCCCGGACTTGTGGATAAAGTCGGACCTATGCAAAGTTTTGCACATTTACAACCTTTGTCAAAATTTATAATGATTTTTGACATGTTGGTCGGTCGTCTTGAAATTATACCGTTTATTGTAATGTTCCACAAAGATTTTTGGAAACTTAAAAAGTAAGTGTAAGTTATTTGTTTACTTCGATTATTGCGACATTTTCGATATGGTAAGTGTGGCAGAACATGTCAAACGGTTGAATTGATTGAACTGTGCAGCCTTTTTCTTGCAATATCTTTAAATCACGAGCAAGAGTGGCAGGATTGCAACTTACATAAATTATATATTTTTTTGACAATCTGTAAGCGTTGTCTAAAGACTCCTGAGAACACCCTTTGCGTGGCGGGTCTAAGATAATTGCATCAAATTCACGTTTTTCTTTCGCAAAGAATTTTGAAGCATCTTCGTTATGAATTTCAATATTTTTAGCCTTGTTGTCTTTTGCTACTTGTTTTGCAAGTTCGCAGGCTTGAGTGTTTTCTTCGACACTGACAACTTTTTGACAAATGTTTGAAACACAAATTCCAAACGAGCTTATTCCTGCGTAAGCATCTAGGACGAGAGGTTTATCGCAATTATTTTGGATAAAATCTTTGACGTATTTAAAAATATTTTCGGCACTTTTCGGATTGACTTGGAAGAAGGTTTCAGCCCCGATTTTGAAAGTTTTGTCCAAAATCTTTTCTTCGATAAATTCACTTCCGCAAATGCTTTCGGTCTTTTTGCCTAAAATTACGTTGGTCTTTTTAGAGTTGTAATTTATGCAAACTCCCGCAACCTCGTCAAAGTTGTCATAGATTGCCTGAGCAAAATCGCTTAGTCTTTCAAAAATTTTTGTTGCATTCACGACTAAAACAACCAAATTTTTTCCGTTAATTGCGGAATTTCTGATTACAACGTGTCGCAGGTCACCTGAATGTTTCTTTTCGTTAAACCCTTTAATTCCGTAATCGAAGGCTTTTTCTCTTATAAATTCAATAATTTTGTCACAAATTTCAGGCTGAATCGGACAGTATTTGATATTCACAATGTCGTGAGTTTTAGGCTTGTAGTAGCCTGCCAAAATTCTTCCCGAATTTTTTGTTTGAGAAATCGGATATTGAATTTTGTGTCTGTAATTTTTTATTTCAGGACTTGGAATTGTTGGTTTGACTTCAATATCAAGGTTTGCGATATTTTTTATTGCATCTTGAGTAATTTCTCGTTTTATCTTTAATTGTTCTTCGTAATCTACAAATTGTAATTGGCATGCCCCGCATGCTTTGTACATCGGGCAAAACGGCTTTACCCTGTGAGGAGAAGGTTCAATTATTTCTAAAATTTCGCCGAATGCGTGATTTTTATTAACTTTTGTTATTTTAATTTTTAATTTATCTTGCGGACAAGAGTTTTCTGTAAACACTACAAACCCGTCAAGGCGTGCAATTCCTGCCCCGAGATTTGTTACTTTTTCGATTGTTACGTTATATTCTTCATTTGCTTTCATAATTTTATTATACCTTAAATATTCTTTATAATTTTGCCTATTGTAAAAAATATGTTATGATAATGTATATTACTATGAGGGAGAGTGTCATGAAAAAATTATTAGTGTCATTGATGTTGCTTGTTCCTGTTTTGTCAGGGTGTGCAAATATTGATACCAAAATTACAATAAATAACGACAGGTCGGTTGCGGTTGCCTCTTCGATTGCTTATCAGGGGGATTTGTCAGATAGCAACGACCCGACAGCTGTTTTAATTCACGATAATTATATGAGGTATCTTGATTCTTCTTATAATGTTGATAAGGCGTTTAATTCAAAGCTTTCAACAATTACTGCAACAAAGAAAGTCAACGATATTTCAAAAAATGATTTGGATTTGTATTCGTTAGGGTTTGTGACAAATTTGCCAAGCGGTAAATTTGTAGAATTGAAAAAGAGTTTTCTTGCAAAATCTTACAATATAGATTGTACATATAATTTCCCGGCAGAAGCTTCAAAATATTCTGCAAAGGCTAAAGAAGCGGAAGCAGCTCCAGTGGTTAAAAAATCTGATAACAAAGGGCTAAATCCTGAGTATTATCAACAATATATGGACAAAGAAGATATTGATACTTCTAACAATGACTTTGCCGAAAATTTAGACGACACGGTAAAACAACAGGTTGCATCTGACGAACAGGCAGAAAACAACACTGAGTCAGCAAAACAAAATGCTCAACAAAAACAAGAAGAAAAAACTCCTTTGAGCGTGTCAGTCAGCGTTCAGGTGCCTGCTTTGGCGTTTTATAACAATGCGGATTCTTCAAAAGGTAATTTATATACTTGGAACATAAAACCTGATGAACCGACAAATATCAAACTCCAATACGTTCAATATAGCGGCTGGGCAATCTTCTTTATGATTTTGGCGGGTATTGCGATTTTGGTGCTGGGAGCAAGAAAAATTATCAAACATGAAAACCAAAAACGTGTAGGAAATACTGATAATTTGGCTCAGTAAGTTCCAAATAAATTTTTAGAATTTAAAAATCGGTGTGCAATTTGTGTATGCCGATTTTTTACGGTTAATTTTTGCACTGTGGATTATTTTGCGGCTAAGTCTTTATTGAAATATCCCGAAATTGATTTGAAGGTTTTTAACGCCTCGTCAAAACTTATTGTTTGAGTAATATTGCCACGCTTGTTTTTGATAGAAATTTCCTGTTTTTTCATATCGACATTTTCTATTACATAAACGTGAAATCTTCTTCCGTTAAACCTTTTTAGCCCGTTCATAATAACAAAACTATAGTCTTTTTCGTTTGACATTCTTTCAAATAGTTTCAAAACTTCTTCTTTATGTTTTGTCAAATTTATATTAAAATCAGTTTCTGCAATGGTCGTAGGTTCAATGCCTGTTACGAGTTTTAAAAATCTTGACGGTAAATAGTTTTCAAATTTATACTTTTTGAAAAGTCCTGAAAATTTGCAAATAAAAGGTTTTGTATTGTATTTCTTCTCAAATTCAACAATAGACAGGTCAAAACCTCTGATTGTACAGTTTTTCTGTTTATTGTTTAATGCTTCGTATTTTGAATTTTGCGGAGTTATGTTTACCGTAAAATCTTCCTTTTTTCCCTCAGGAGAATATAGCGAATAAGTGACTATATTTTTGTTATACGGGTTTTGTGAAATGTTATTTTTTAGAAGTTTTTTACCGTTTTCTGAACGGGTTAGAGCATCAACACCAGCTGTCAGGTAGCAATCACTAAAAATCTGTTCGCTTTTTTGAAGTCCCGTGATTTCAGCCTCGCTCAAGTGTCTTGGTTTACTTCCGTATTTCAGAAAATCGTCAAGACTCGGGCGGTTAATATATGAAGTTGTGCTGATATTGCTAACCATTTGTGCCAATTATATTAAATAGCGTGATTGTGAAAACTTTACTTATTTCTTGTTTGTTGTTTACAAATCTTAAAAAAGGCTCTCAATTTAGAGAGCCTTGTGTGTTTTTAATGTCTTTTTAATTCGTAAATTCTGTATTCAGAAGGATCAAGTTTATCAAAGTGGATTTTTTCCATTTTTTCCATCGGTTGAGGTTCAAAATCCTTTTCCTTCAAAATATATTCATTTACAATATCGTAATCACTCGGAATATAGACTTCTTTGTCAAATACCGAATAACCTTCAACGACTTCTTTATAGTTTTCACCTGTTGCGGCGGTTTTCATTATTTTTTCTGTCGGATATTTGTAGTTTGAAACTATCAAATAAGCAGTTTTCATTGGAACCATAGTGATTAACCACGCACAGAAGCCGTCATCATCGCTTGTGATAATTCTTGCTTCGCCGTTGTTAATAATTTTGTTATCTTTGACAAATCTGTCAATCGCATCAAAGGCTTTGAAAAATTCTTCATTATCGGAACGTTTCATGCCGAC
>CAVKDD010000180.1:0-4076 GCA_963654845.1 Acutalibacteraceae bacterium
GTCATGTCAGGCGGTGCCTGACCTACGTTTGGTGTTGTAATAAGTGTTCAATGTTGATTATAAAACTAAGCCGATATTCCCCTTTTGTGTTAAAATGGCATGACTTGAAATATTTTTAATAAGTTATAAAATTAGTATATAATTTGTAGATAAAATAGGATTTTTACATGTTTAATAATGATTTTTTGAATAAAGTTAAGGATTTTTTTGCATCTTCCATGTTTATAAAAATCTTTTATTTGTTAGTTTTTACAATTTCGATTACGGCGATAATCGCTTCTCAAAATTTCTTTTTCCAAAGTATTGTTGAAAACGGGATAAGCAAGAAAGATATTATTGCTCAGAAAACTTTGACGGTTGAGGATGTAAAACGAACCGAACAACACCGCCGTGAGGTTGCTCAAAAGGTTGAACCGATTTTGGTACCAGCTGAGGACGATTTCATCAAATCAAATTTGGAAACTATTGAAAATTCTATTTTGCAAATTCGTAAAAAAACTTCTTCTGAGGAAGAAAAAAAATCAGAATTGAACATTCTTTTGGATTTGTCTGACAATGCGAAAAAGGATTTTATCGTAAATTATTTGTTGAATGTTGATGAACAAAGTTTGAGAGAAGCGTTTGACAAGGCTTCCAGTTCTTTGGTCAGCATTTTGCGTGTCGGAATTACCGAAAAAGACTATGCAAGAGATAATATAAAAACTCTTATCCAAAATAACCTTGTACCGAATGTTTCCAAACGTCAGGTTTCCGTGATTTCTGCGATATTGGAGCAGGTAATTGTTCCGAACCTTGTTGTGGATGAGGCGGCAACGGAAATTGCGAAAATGAATGCTCAGGATTCTGTCAAACCTTATAAAGTAACCTTCCAAAAAGGCGAAAAAATCGTGTTTGAGGGTGAACCTGTTACCCGTTTGAAACGTGATGCTTTGAGAGAGGCGGGATATAACGTTTATGAGTTGAATTGGCAAGGTATTTTGTCGATTTATATTTTGGTATTGTTGTTGACAATGATTTATATTGCATATTTGAAGGTGGCTAAATTACCGTATTTAGAGCCTCGTTATATGGCTTTGTCGGGAATGTTGGCACTGCTTGCGTGTATTACTGCTGTGGTATTGCCTGTCGGTGCATCGCCTTATGTGTTGCCGATACCGGGGGTAATTATCATTGCTGCGATATTTCTCAATCCGAGAGTTGCGTTCTTGCTTTCAGTATTGCTGATTATCGCCTTGACTGTCGGAATGCAATACAATGCTCAATTTACCATTGTATTTTTGATTTTGTCTTTAATCGGTATGATTACGATTTCAAAAATTCGCTATACAAGACGTTTTGACCTTATTAAAGTTGGTTTTAATTTAGGCGTATCGGGCGTTTTGATTATGTTGAGTTTGTATTTTATTGACAAATGCTTGATTGATGTTAGTAACGCTTTGATTTTGCGTAATTGCGTTTATATATTTATTAACGGTGTGATGAATTCAATTATCGTATTGGGTGTTTCGCCTTTATTGGAAAGCACTTTCCAAATTATTACGCCTTACGGTTTGGCTGAACTCGGTGACCATAATCAACCGTTGTTGAAACGTTTGCAAATGGAAGCTCCTGGGACTTATCACCACAGTTTAATGGTTTCTACTTTGTGTGAGGCTGCTGCTGAGGCGATTGGGGCTAATCCGATTTTGGCAAGGGTTGGTGCGTTTTACCACGATATCGGTAAGTTGAAACGACCGTTCTTCTTTGTTGAAAACCAATCTTATTACAGTATCGGTAACCCGCATAACAAACTTAATCCGAGATTGAGCAAAATGGTTATTACCGCTCACCCGAAGGATGGTTTGGAAATTGCGAAGAAAAACGGCTTGCCGAATGTAATTTGTGATTTTATTATGCAACATCACGGTGAAGGGGTTGCTAAGTATTTCTATAACCAAGCGGTGCTTGAAGAAGGTGCAGAGAACGTTAAAATGGAACAATTCCGTTATACAGGTCCTAAACCTAATACAAAAGAAACCGCAATTTTGATGATTGCAGATGCCGTTGAATCAGCAGTTCGAGCGATGAAAGGTGCGACAAACGAAGAAATCGAAAATATTATAGATAAAATTATTGTTGAACGTTTGAATGACGGTCAGTTGGCGGACAGCCCGTTGACCTTGAAGGATTTGAAGGTCATTGCGATGACGTTTAGCCGTATTCTTCGTGGTATGCAACATAACAGAATTAAATATCAGGAAAATATTGCTGAGGAATTTGGCAAAAATAAAATCGAAATGCCAAATGTTATTTTGGACGAAGATTTTGAAAAGAAAATCCATGAACTTGAAGAAGCCAAAAACGGTAAAACAAAACCGCAGGAAGAGGCTCAAAAATCTTCAAATGAAGAGGAAGATAATAAAGGTAATGATGACAAGGACTTAGGTTCAGGCGGAAGTAAGGATTTATAATAAATGGTAGAATATAATTTAGAAATAGAAAATGAATTTGAAGGCTGGAAACCTGATGAAGAAGAAATTTTAGACAAGACAAAGAAAATACTTTCTCATTACTTGGCTACTCCTGAAATCTATGATAATTCCTGTCTTGCGGGGCAGGAGTATGAAACCGTTTCGTTTGATTTTTTGTTTTGTGACGGAGAGAAAACTCACGTTATAAATCGAGATTACAGAAATAAGGATTATCCTGCCGATATTATTACGTTTGCGGTGTTTGCGGATTCGCCTGATGAAGAAAAATTTGTGCTGGATATGGAAATTAATTTAGGTGAGGTTATAATAGGATTAGATAGGGTAATTGATGAGGCTGAGAAAAAGGGTGTAACCAAGGAAGTCGAACTGTTATTCTTGATTAGTCACGGAATAATGCACCTGCTGGGGTTTGACCACCAAACGGAAGAAGATTTCGATTTTGTTGTAGCACACCAAAAGAAGGCTTTGGAAAGTATAGGGATTATTTATGACAAAATATAAGAAACAAAATTTTTCAAGTACTTTTAGAAATGCTCGCAAGGGCATGAGATTGACTTTTAAAAGCGAACGTAATATTAGAGTCCACTTGTTGATTGCGGCTTTTGTGCTTGCAATGGCGTTTTGTTTCCATTTTTCGGTCACAAAATTTTGCATACTTTTGTTGACAATTTCTGCGGTAATTTCTGCCGAGATGTTCAATTCGGCGATAGAATTTTCGTTGGATGCGATTTTTCACAATAAATATTCAAGAATGGTCGGAATGGCAAAAGACATTGCAGCGGGGGCAGTTATGATAGTGTCTATTTCTGCCGTGTTGATTGGGGTTTTGTTGTTCGCACCGTATGTAATCAATATGTTTTAGGCAAAAAGAAAAGACCTCACATACCGCAAGGTCTTTGTTATCTTTTACCGAAAATTTTGCATGAACAAGAATTAGTTGTTACTCAATACAAGGTGCAAAGTTGCCAAGTTCTTGATTGATAACATCGTGTGCTTGTTGTGTTGTTCTTCGGAAATATCAAAAATTCTGATAATTCTTTGGATTTCTGCCAAATCTTTATATGAATTGATTTTATAAACGTTTTCGATTGGGTCTGTAACAACTGACATGATTGTGTTTAATTCTTGTTCCTTCATTTTTTTGAAAATCCTCTTTTCCTATGTACTCTTATATAAAGTATTTTTTTTCTCAAGAATTGCCTTTTTTGAGTCAGTTTATTAAGAATTGTTAAAGTAGAAAAACAGTGAAATGGCGAGAGGGTGGATTGGCGGTTGTTTGACGGGATTTTAGTGTTGTGGTAAAGTTTTAAACTGTCGGTTTGGCATACTTGCTCAACGGGTGAAAATACGCTCTTTGATTGCGATATAACCCTTTAGAAAGTAAGTTTGCATTGCTATGCCAACAGCGTGATTTTATTTGTCGAGATAGAATTTTATGTGTCAGGCGATGCCGTGACCTACGTTTTATAATGTTCCTCGCTGGCAGGGGAACCGAAATCTGTGATTTCGAAGGGGGGTAATATAATCAAAATAAAACAAAATGTTATGCCCCAAAATCCTTGTTAACCCTTCCCATGAAGAGACCCTGAAACTAGTTCAGGGTGA
>CAVKDD010000181.1:0-4063 GCA_963654845.1 Acutalibacteraceae bacterium
GTTCAATGGTGTGAATTGTGTTGTTTCTGCCATTGCCAAGTTTGCAGTGAATGCCAAGCCTAATACTACGGCAAATATTTTTGATACGTTTTTCATATATTTTCCTCCGATAGTGTTGTAAACCATAATATTATTCTAATTTATTTTTCGCAAAATATAAAGAAATTTACATAATTTAATATCACGCATTTATGTGTTATTATTTTGTTATAGGACTTGGAGATATGAAAAAAGAGTGGATTGTTGAGAGTACAAATATTAATGAAAAATCTTTGATTAAAAGATTGTTATTTACCCGTGGAATAAAGACAGAAGAGGAAATTAGGGAGTTTTTGAACCCGCTTGAGATGAAATTGACTTCCCCGTTTGTTTTTACCGACATGGAAAAAACGGTAAATCGTTTATCAAAAGCGATTGAAAATAACGAAGTAATCGTAATATACGGCGATTTTGATGCTGACGGAGTGACTTCGACCGCTATTTTATATAAAACTCTAAAATTTTTGGGTGCAAATGTTCATTATTTTATTCCTGACAGAGAAAACGAAGGTCATGGATTTGATAACAAAGCTCTTATAAAATTAATGACGACAGTAAAACCAAAAGTTATAATTTCCGTTGACTGCGGGATTTCCGATGTGAATGCCGTCAAATTTCTGAACAGTTTTAAAATTATTGATGTAATAATTACAGACCACCACGAAGCCCCTGAAGAGTTGCCTGAAGCCTATGCAATCGTCAATCCGAAAGCTCCGAACGCTCTTGATGAAACTCTTTCGACAAAGCAAATCGAACATTTGACATATCTTGCAGGGTGTGGAGTTGCGTTCAAGGTTTCTCAGGCTTTGTTGATGAAGTATGAAAAAACCGAGTTTATTTATGAAATTTTGCCGTTTGTTGCGGTCGGTACGGTTGCCGATGTCGTTCCGCTACTTGGCGAAAACAGATATTTTGTGACAAAAGGTTTGGATTTAATCTCAAAAGGCAGGCATGACGGGCTTAGACAACTTTTGGAAAGTGCTGGTTATGATATTACAAAAGGTGTAACGTCTGAAAATATTGCTTTTGGAGTTGCTCCGAGAATTAACGCATCAGGGCGTTTAGATACCGTTGATGCGGCGTTAAAGGTTTTGATTTCCGAAAATCCGCAAGAGGTTTCCATGTCGGTGGCGACTTTGAATGAGTTTAACAAAATTCGTCAAACTTTGTGTCAGGAAATTTTTGCACAAGCGGATAAAATGGTGCAAAAAGAGGGTAATCGTAATCCCGCAATCGTTTTGTACAGTGAGGAATGGCATATCGGGATTATCGGGATTGTTGCGTCAAAACTTGTTGAAAAGTATTATAAACCCGTATTTTTAATGGTTTATGTCAAAGATAAAGACCAGTTCAGATGTTCGGCAAGAAGTATTGAGGGCGTGCCGTTGTATGATGTTTTGGCTGCCAATGCCGAATTGTTTGACAACTTTGGCGGGCATAAACTTGCGGCAGGACTAGGGTTTACGGGGGCAAAAACTCCTTTTGAAGTCGTTAAAAAAGCCTTAAATACTACGGTTAAAGAATATACTGCAAACAAAGATTTGAAACCGTTTGTAGATATTGATTTAATCCTTGAGCCACGAGATATAACAACGGATTTGGTTGAAGAGATTTCTCAACTTGAACCGTTTGGTGCATCAAACAGAAGTCCGATTTTTCAGGTTAATAATTTAAAAGTTACGCAGAAAAAATTAATGGGTTCGGATAATTCGCATTTGCGACTAGGTTTGACTTCTCCTGTTGGTGATTTTACCGCAATTTGGTGGAAGCGTGGGGACGTAACTTTGAAATCGGGTGACAATCTTGATTTGGCGTTCCACCCGCAAATTAACGAGTTTAACGGAAATACGTCCGTTCAATTAATTGTTGATGATATTCACTCGGAAGCTTTGATTGAAGAAGAGACTCCGAAATCTCGATATAGGATTAACGATTGTCGAACAAAGGTTAAGGATTTGACGAACGTAAATGATTATATCAGGCGAACAGACGCTAAGGTTAAGATTTTTGCCGAAAGTAAACCAGTAAAAGATATGCTCAAACCATTTGATGCAATTTTTGCAAATACCTTTACAAGACAAGAAATTCCGCAGTGTGAGGTGCTGTTGTTCTTTGATTATCCTGCGGATAGAGAAACTTTTGACCTGATTTTGGACAAAACGGGGGCTGATAAGCTTCATTTTATGAAATATGAGCCGAAGGTTTTGGAAGAACAGGAGTTTTTGACAACTTTAGGCAAGATGTTGAAATTTGCAAGTCATAACAATAACGGGAAGGTGGAACTTGTGCGATGTGCAAGTTTCTTGGGTAAATCCATAAAAGTTATTGAGATGATGTTGAGCTTGTTTGAAGAGGTCGGATTTATAAAAATTTTAGACAAAAATTCTTCCTTTTATACGATTGAATTTGTCGGAATTGACGATATCGGCAAGGTTTTGCACAATTCAAAATATGCTCAAATTTATGATTTAATGCTTGAATGTGAGGAATTTCAAAAAAGTCTGTTGGAAGACAGGTTGGAAGAACTTGTTTAAAAAATAAAAAAAATATGCCGGTATCAGAAAGATACCGACGCTTAGTAAGTAAAAATATGATTAAGTCTTTATTATAATTGCGTACCGGTTGCTTTGTACAATTCAATGTAGTTAACCAAGCAATTAATTTTATCGTTCACAACCATTTTGTCCGTATATAGTACGTTTTCTTTGACTTGAACCAAGTCTAATTTTGAAATTGTACCTTGATTGTATTTGTTTGTGCTGTAGCCAAAATCTTCACGTTCTAAGGTTGCTTGCTTTTGGGTGTCTGCGTATTTTTCTTCATCAAGTCTGATTGATACCAAAGCATTGTTAATTTCTTGAATTGCCGTCAAATTTGTTTGATAGTAACTGTTCAAAATTCTTTCATAAGTATCTTTTTTAAGTTTTAGGTTAGCAATTCTGCGACCGCCCGTAAAGATTGGCAGGTTAATTCCGCCGCCAAGCATTGCAAGAGCGTTTTTTGTGGTCCAAATGCTACCGAAATCGTTAGCCAAGAATAATGCAATCGCACCGATATTTAGGGTCGGTAAAAATTCTTTTCTTGCTACCCTTACGTCAATTCCTGATTTTTCCACCATTTTTTCTGCTTTGATGTAGTCAGGACGTTGTGTAACAACATCTGATGAAATTTCTGTAGGGATTACGCCCGAGAAATTCAAAGAACTGTAAGGTGCTCTTTTTAGACTTTCTGCATTATTCGGGTTTTCGCCGATTAAGACCGCTAATTGGTTAAGTAGTTTTGTTCTGTCTTTTTTGTATTGGGTTAAATCGCTGTTGCCTGCAATGTAAGATTTGTTAGCCTTTACGGTGTCGGCGGTTGAAGTCAAACCTTCTTTGTTTCTTGCAAGCATTAAATCGTAGATAACTTTTCTGTCTTGAACGATTTGTTCTTGTAATTCAATCATTCTGTCAAGTTTAACGATGTTCAAATATGTTGTGCCGACTGCCGAAGCGATAGAAATATATGCGGCACGTTCGTCTTGAAGTGAGCCTTCGTAATCTTTTTTAGACATGTCTGTTTTGTTGTGATTTTTGCCAAACAGGTCAAGTTCGTAACTTGCGATTGCAGGAGTTGCAAATCCCCAATCTGAAGAGGTTGAGAAAGGCATTTTGCTGTAACCCGTACCAAATCCGACACCTGCTGTCGGTAATTCGTTCGCAAATTGAATTTTTATTGCCTGATAGTATTCGTCAACGGCGATTGTTGCCATTTTCAAACTGTAATTGTTTTGGATTGCTTTATCAATATAACCTGTCAAAATGTTGTCGTTGAAATTTGACCACCAGTTATAATTAATATATTCATACTTAAATTCGTCACTTTTTGCTCTTTGTTTGTGGCTTTTTGAAATAGAAATTTTTTTTGTTTCCGTAGTTTTATTATTAATGGCAAAGCATGCCAACGGGGTTAAATTGCTAATAATAAAACTTGCTAACAATAGCGTTATTATCTTCTTTTTCAATGTTTTATACCTCTTTAAAAT
>CAVKDD010000182.1:0-2278 GCA_963654845.1 Acutalibacteraceae bacterium
GCTTAAAAAATCCTTTGAGCAGGCGAAAAGTGATTTTTAGCCTATTCAGAATCTGATTAAATAAAAAAATAAACAAAACACTCCGTAAAAAGAAATGCTTTACCAATAGAACAACAAAAAAACGACTCCTTTCGGAGTCGTTTTTCAAAGATTTGAACGAGATGTAAATTACATCATACCGCCCATACCACCCATGCCTGCCATTGCTGACATATCAGGAGCAGCAGCTTTTTCTTCAGGAATATCAACAACTGCAGCTTCGGTTGTCAACAACATTGAGCCTACAGATGCGGCATTTACCAATGCTGAACGTGTAACCTTAGCAGGGTCAACAATACCTGCTTGGAACATATCAACATATTTGCTGTTCAAAGCATCATAACCGTAAGCACCGTCTTTTTCAAGAACACAATCAACAACTACATCTGCTTTTGCACCTGCGTTGCGAGAAATTGCTCTCAAAGGTACATCCAATGCTGCTGTCAAAATCTTGTAACCTACTTTTTCATCATCTGAGTCAAAGTCTAAAGTTTCAAGTTTTTTGTTCAATTCTTGTTGTACTCTCAACAAGGCAACGCCACCACCAGGAACGATACCTTCTTCATTGGCTGCTCTTGTAGCGTTCAAAGCATCTTCAATTCTCAATTTTCTTTCTTTCAATTCAACTTCAGATGCTGCACCAACTTCAATCAAAGCAACTCCGCCTGACAATTTAGCAACTCTTTCTTGCAATTTTTCTTTATCATATTCAGAATCAGAGCTTTCGATTTGTTTTCTGATAAGTCTAACTCTTTCGGCAACTGCTTCTTTAGTTTCGTCACCAACTACGATAGTTGTTTCATCTTTGCTTACAGTTACACGTTTTGCTTTACCAAGCATTTGAGTTGTAACATTTTCCAACTTGATACCAAGTTCTTCGGTGAACATTTCGCCACCTGTCAAGATTGCGATATCTTCAAGCATTGCTTTTCTTCTGTCACCAAAACCGGGAGCTTTAACTGCAACTGCTCTTAAAACTTTTCTCATTGTGTTTACAACCAAAGTTGCAAGTGCTTCACCTTCGATATCTTCAGCGATTAACAACAAGGATTTACCGTCACGGGCAACTTGTTCCAACAACGGAACCAAATCAGAAATCAAGTTGATTTTCTTGTTGCAACAGAAGACATAAGCATCTTCCAAAACTGCTTCCATTCTTTCAGGATCAGTTACGAAGTATGGTGAAATGTAACCTTTGTCAAATTGCATACCTTCAACAACTTTCAAGTTAGTACCGAAAGATTTTGATTCTTCAACTGTAATAACGCCATCGTGTCCGACTTTTTCCATTGCTTCGGCAATCAAATTACCGATTTCTTTGTTGTTACCTGCTGAAATTGCCGCAACTTGTGCGATTTCTTCTTTTGTATTAACAGGTCTTGACATAGATTTAATTTTTTCAACTGCACATTCAACAGCCTTGTCAATACCACGTTTCATAGACATTGGGTTTGCACCTGCAGTCAAGTTTTTCAAACCTTCACGAACAATAGCCTGAGCCAAAACTGAAGCTGTTGTTGTACCGTCACCGGCTACATCATTTGTTTTTGAAGAAACTTCTTTCAACAACTGAGCTCCTGAATTTTCCAACGGGTCTTTCAATTCAATTTCTTTTGCAATGGTTACACCATCGTTAACGATTTGCGGAGCACCAAATTTCTTTGATAGAATTACGTTTCTACCTTTTGGTCCAAGTGTAACTTTTACAGCATCAGCAACTGCATCAATACCTTTTAGCAAGGTTTTTCTTGCTTCTTCGTCAAATACAATACGTTTTGCCATTTTATTTTCTCCTTTTTAAATCTCTTAATTTGAATAAATCTAAAAAACACAAAATTATTCAATAATAGCCAAAGCATCTTTTATTGATAAGATTTTGTATTCGGTACCGTCCATTTTAACGTCTGTACCTGCATATTTAGCATAAAGAATAACATCGCCAACTTTAACGTCCATAGGTTCTCTTTCGCCTTTGTCGTTCAATTTGCCCAAACCAACGGCAACAACTTCACCTCTTTGAGGTTTTTCTTTTGCACTGTCAGGAATAAAAATTCCGCCTGAAGTTTGTTCGGTTTCTTCTATAACTTTAATAACAACTCTTTCGCCTAAAGGTTTAATCATGATGTCCTCTCCTTTTCTTTCTATCTTTTAGATTACTATCTACATTATATTTATATAACGGAAATCGAAAATTTATTAAAAAGTTAAGGAAAAATTAATGTTTTAACAATTTGAAAAC
>CAVKDD010000182.1:2815-4061 GCA_963654845.1 Acutalibacteraceae bacterium
TCAATAATCAATTTTTCCGTTACGAAGCAAATAAGAAGCCTTCCCCCAACCTTGCGGATTGCCTTCCGTAGTCGCAGTACGACTGTCGCCACGAGGAATCAAGCCGTCTGACGTTATATAAAAATCAAAAATATCATAACCTACTCGATTTGGTAGTTTCGTACCGTTCGTATCCACTCGCAAACGCACGCAACCTATATTTTCTTTAAGTTCGACATTACTTGTACAAGTCGCACTGAAACAATTAATATTTATTGAAGCTCCATTTGCCAAAACTAAAATATTCATATCTTCGGGAGCTGAAATTTTTGCACCGTTCAAAGTTATCCAACGCTCAGGCCAACAAATCTTTGCTGCCTGCCCTTTTCTACAAAAAGATGAACCTGCAGAATAACTTTTCAACAGCATCAAAAATTCGTCCTCATCTTTGGCTACGCTGACAACTGACCCGTAATCATTTTCAATCCCCTTCAAAATCTCATTTAACCTCGAATAAGTCACCTTGAACGCCGTTTCCAATTCCGTTTTTTGAATTTTCGCACTCAAGGCAGGAATTGTCATTGCAGCCACAACACCAATAATCCCCAAAGTTATCAACACTTCCGCCAACGTAAAACCAAAAATTTTCTTCATAATACTACCTTTCTTTCCATTGAGAAATCTCAATGAAATTATAATCATAGTATTGCATAATCTCAATAAATGCAATATCATGAATTAGGAAAATTTATAAAACTTAAAAGATTAAACACGGGATTATCACTAAACAAATTCGCATTGGAAGCCGAAATCGACCCTGCAATCCTTTGCCGTATCGAGAATTTAAAACAGGGAATAAAAATCAGCAGCATTGAAAAAATCTCGGCATATTTCAAACAAACTCCGTCAGAATTTTTGCACGAGTTTGAAAACTTCACCGAATAAACCCTATTTAAACCTCAGTTTTACTCACCTTTTTCCAAATTGAAGCCGAGCCGTCAAATTTCGGATTTATGGGTTTGAACCCGACAAATCGCAAGATTTTTGGGATAAGCAAAACATCTTCAATCTGAATACCGTCCATTTCGCCGTTTACGAAAATTCCGTTTGGAGCAAGTTTTTCCCAAATCCCCGAGAACAAATCCGTCAAAACTATTGCCTTATCTCTTCGTCTCGGGAGATGATTAACCAAATGATAGGTCGCATTTCTGAAAAACAACACGTCAACCTGTTTTGGTGCATCCAATTTGTCCAATTCCCTAATATC
>CAVKDD010000183.1:0-4043 GCA_963654845.1 Acutalibacteraceae bacterium
TCAATACATTCTTTTAATGAGTCTATACAACTTTTCAAATTTTTTATATCGATTTGATTATTACTCATTATTGAACTCCATTATTCTTACTCTTGAATTTTAACACGAATATAAAATTATATTTTACCCCTTCACCTCAACGACATTGAACTCCTCGTCCCAAGTCAAAGTTCCTTTTGGTTCAATATTGTGATATTTGTAAGGGTTTGATATAAATTCAGGATTGAACATGTTTTTTTGAGCAAGTATTTTTACAATATCGGGCAAAAGCTTTGTACTTCCTGCGATTGTACCCGCTTTTGATGCGGCACGATTTCCGTCAAAATAAATCTTTTCATCCGCAAAATAAAACTCTTTAACGTCACTATGAGTACACGGCAAACAGTCAGAAATTAAAATAACTTTATCTGTCGGTTTTGCTTTGAACAGTAACTTTAAAGCCTCATCAGAAACATGCACGCCGTCAGCGATAACCTCAGTATAAATATTATCGTCAATTAAGGCGGACAAAGCGGTAGAGTCACCACGATGCACAACACCTTTCATTGCGTTAAAAGTATGAGTTACCCCGTCACAACCTGTCAAAATTCCACCGACACAATGCCCTGCTTGAACTTTTACACCTTTTTCATGTAAATATCCGATTAAATCACTGTCAGGAGTAACAAGTTCGGGTGCAAGAGTTACGATTTTAATAAAATCATCTTCAAGTAACTTGTAATTTTCAATCGTTGGCGGAAGAAAATGAACCGCATTGTGAATAGCCTTTTTCTCTGGATTAAGGAAAATTCCTTCCAAATGCACACCGCAAATTTTCGCCATGCCTGCTGTTTGTTGTTCTGCCGCCTGCTTTATTATTTGCACCTGCCTTTTGGTATTTTCAACGGTATCAGTGACGATTGTCGGGAAAATATACCCGATACCTTCTGACAAAAGCCTGCGGGAAACCTCAAGCATTTGCTCCACTGTTGTTTTATTAAAATCAATTCCGTAACAACCATGAAAATGTTGTTCCACAAGTAACGGTGTTTTCATCATTAGATTACACTTCCCGCAAAAACTTTTCTTGCCTGCTCTCTGTCATCAAAATGAATTGTTTTTTCCTTCAATATTTGATAATCTTCATGACCTTTTCCTGCAAGAAGTACCACATCATTGTTATTTGCAATAGTTTTCAACAAAGCAATCGCTTCGCCTCTGTCAGGTTCTACCGTTACGATTTCAGGATCAACAGACTTTAAACCTGCAATAATATCGGTAATAATTTGTTGCGGGTCTTCAGAACGAGGATTGTCGCTTGTGATAACTATTTTATCGGCAAGTTTTTGAGCAATCGCACCCATTTTAGGACGTTTTGTAGCATCTCTATCCCCACCGCAACCGAACATACAAATCAACTTGCCGTCAGTCGGTGTAATTTCTCTTGCCGCTTTTAAAACATTTTCCAAACCGTCAGGAGTGTGAGCATAATCAACAATTACCAACGGTTTTTTGTTGACAATTTCAAATCTTCCCGCAACTCCGTGAACATTTTGCAAGGCTTTCAACGAAATATTGATATCAATACCCATAGCAAGTGCTGCGGTTAATGCCGCCAAAACGTTATAAACACTGAACATTCCGTTCATGTGCAAGTTTACTGAATATGATTTTCCGTCATAAACCAGTTTAAATTCTGCACCGTTTAGTGAAAAATTGATATCTTTAGCCATTACATCGGCTTCTTTTTTCACCCCGTAAGTGAATTTACGAACACACTCAGGAACTACTCCCAAAAATCTGTCGCCATACTCATCATCAATATTTATAACCGCAAAATCGCCTTCCGTAAGTCCTTCAAACAAGATTGCTTTTGCTTTAAAATAGTTTTCCATTGTGATATGGTAATCCAAATGGTCTTGAGTTAAATTCGTCAAAACCGCACCGTTGAAACGACAACCGCCTACACGGTTTTGTTCAAGGGCGTGAGAACTTACTTCCATTACCACATTATCAATTTTTTCAACATCTTTAATCATACGCAAGGTGGCTTGAAGCTCAGGTGCTTGAGGAGTTGTGTGTTTTGCATCACGATATTCACCATTTGAAGATAATTTATATCCCAAAGTACCGATTAAAGCACACTTTTGACCGTTTTCTTCAAAGATTTTTTGAATTAAGTGAGTAACGGTAGTTTTTCCGTTTGTTCCCGTAATTCCTATCAAATTTAAACCTTTTGAAGGGCTGGAATAAAATCTGTCTGCAATATCTGCGATTTTGTGACGAGTTGAATCGACTTGAACCTGTGGAACTTTAACACCTTCGACTTTATGTTCCACCAAAAGTGCGGCAGCACCGTTATCAATCGCCATTTGAGCATATTCATGCCCGTCAGTGTGTTCACCGACCATACAAATAAAAATATCACCTTTTTTAGTTGTTTTTGAATTATAAGAAATTCCTGAAATTTCCACATTTTTAAAATTGATTAAGTCTTCATACTTCAAATATTCAATTAATTCATCTAATCTCATTTATATATCTCCCATTTTAATTATTCTTATTAGCAGGCGAAACGGCAGGAACTTTATCGGGCTTTAAGTCCAAAATTCTTGCTGTTTGTTCCGCAACCTCGTGGAACACCGGACCTGCAACGGTATTACCCCAAACAGGACCTTTTTTCGCACTATCTACAACTACATAAATCAAAACTTGCGGGTCACTTGCAGGCAAATAGCCGATTGTTGAGGTGTACATCGCACCCGAATACCCCGGACCGTTTTCAAGCGGTTTTCTTGAAGTTCCTGTTTTTGCCGCAACGTTATATTTGTCCATTTTTATGCAAGATTTACCGTTATTCACGCTCATTGCAAGAAGTTTTGTAATCGTACGAGCGGTTTCAGGCGAAATTGTCGGAATACGTTTAACCTTCTCAGCCTCTTCTTCCGCTGAATATTTTATAACGTGCGGAGTAACCCTTACACCGTTATTTGCAAGAGCGGAAACGGCTGAAACCATTTGCATAATGGAAACAGAAGTTCCGTAACCGTAGGACATTGTTATGTGCAAACCTTTATCCCACAATTTTGGCGGAGCCAACAAGCCTGACGATTCCCCGGGTAGATCAATGCCTGATTTAGCACCGAACCCGAACTTTTTAAGCATATCGTAAAATTCATGGTGGCTCATCAAAGCACCAACATTCACAGAACCGATATTACTAGAGTGTTCAAACAAGTAAACCAAATTGATTTTTCCGGGTGCTCCCTTTTCCTTGTAATCGTAATTTTCGATTGTGTAACCGCCAAACTTCATTCTTCCCGAATCTTCAATTATTGAATTTTCGTTAATTTTACCGAGTTCCATTGCACTGGTAACCGTAATGGTTTTGAAAGTTGACCCCGGCGGATAAACATCAGTCAACGTCCAGTTTTTAATCTGTAAATTTGAAGCTTTTTGGAAATGGTTAGGGTCATAAGTCGGATAAACCGCATAGGCAAGGATTTCACCGTTTTTAGGGTTCATAACGATAACCGCACCACGCAAAGCTTCTTTTTCTGTAATAATTTTTGCCAATTCTTTTTCACAAACGTGCTGAATTGCAGCATCAATAGTTAAAGTGACGTCTTGACCTTTCGGGTTTCGGGTAGGTCCAATCGGGTCTGTCGGAATTTTGTAAATAATTCTGCCGTCACGAGTTTTTTCATAGGTTGCACGAACTGCGTGTTCCAATTTGTCTTTTGCGGTAAGCTCCACCCCGTTTGACACCCCTGCATCAAAATTATAAAAACCGAGAACATGAGAAGCAAACACACCTTGCGGATATTCTCTTGTGTTCTTTTTGTCTAAACTTATTGAACGGAAACCGTTTTCACTAAGCACTGCCATAACTTTTTTGGCGGTATCTCTATCAACATCTTTCTTTACCGCAATAACAGGGATTTTTGTATTTGAAAGCTTTTTATACAGACCTGCTTCAGGTATTTCAAGTATCGGAGAAAGCAAATGAGCGATTTTTCTCGGATTTTCCTTCTTTGAATACTCAACAGGACGAGCATAAATAT
>CAVKDD010000184.1:0-4037 GCA_963654845.1 Acutalibacteraceae bacterium
GAAAAATATTTGGTATTTTTTGTTTTATTTTGAAAATCCCGAAACGACCTTTACATAATCTTTACACCAAAAAACTTGACCTTTTTGCAAAAAGTTTTTATAGTTAGAAAGTAATCTGGAAGAAAGATAAAATACACTAGAGAAGAAAGAGGTTAGTATGACAGAATTCAAACATGTAAGACTTGACGGAAAAGTTTACACAAAAACTGAAATCAAAAAGATTATCAAAGAGCAAAACATCAAATTCATAAAATTGCAATTTGTTGACATCAACGGTCAAGTTAAGAATATGTCCATACCATCAGAACATATAGACAAAGCATTGAATAATGAAATTATGCTTGACGGTTCGTCAATTAAAGGTTTCAGAAGCATTGAAACTTCTGATATGTTTTTCCACCCTGACATCAACAGTTTCCAAATTTTACCTTGGAGAGGAAACAACGGCGTAAATTCCGCAAGATTGATTTGTGATATCTATAACGCAGACGGAACACCGTTTGAAGGTTGTCCGAGATGTAATTTAAAACGAGTTATGCAGGAAGCTGAAAAACTCGGATTTTCAATGAATATCGGACCTGAAGCAGAATTTTTCTTATTTGCAAAAGATAAAGACGGAAATGTAACAACAGAAACTCAAGATAGAGCGGGATATTATGATGTCGGACCTGAAGATTTGGGCGAAGATGTACGTTCAGATATCGTTTTGACTTTACAGGAAATGGGCTTTGATATTGAAGCGTCTCACCACGAAGTTGCTGACGGTCAACACGAAATCGACTTCAGATATGCTGATATTTTAACAGCCGCTGACAACGTTACAACCTTTAGAATTGCGGTAAAAGCGATTGCTCAACAACATAATTTACACGCCACCTTTATGCCAAAACCGATTTTCGGAATTAACGGTTCAGGTATGCACTGCAACATTTCGTTATTTGAAGGCGATAAAAACGCATTTTATGATGAAAAAGCAGAATATCAATTATCAGACAATGCAAAATATTCAATCGGCGGTTTGCTAAAACATGTAAAAAGCATTACTGCTGTTACAAACCCTGTTGTAAACAGTTACAAACGACTTGTTCCGGGTTATGAAGCTCCTGTATATTTGGCTTGGTCATTGGCAAACAGAAGTGCGTTGTTAAGAGTTCCTGCAAAACGTGGAATTTCAACAAGGGTTGAATTGAGATCACCTGACCCTGCTTGTAACCCATATTTAGCATTTGCGGCAATTTTGGAAGCCTGCTTGGACGGTATCAGAAACAAAATTGACCCGCCTGCTCCTGTTGAAAGCAACATTTACAAATTAACTTCTAAGGAACGTAAAAAACAAAGAATTGACTCACTTCCGGGAAGTTTGGCAGAAGCGTTAGAGCAAATGGACAAATCTCTCGTTGCAAAAGCCGCACTTGGCGAACACATCTTCAACGAATTTAAAACGGCGAAGAAAAAAGAATGGGATTCCTTCAGAACTTACGTTTCACAATGGGAACTCGACAGATATTTGGAAAGATACTAAACACCATTTACAAACTCTTAAATACTCGATTATTTAAGAGTTTGTCTTTTTATTAAGAAATATAAAACCCAAAATTTTCAAATATAGCCTACCTTTTGAACACTTACCCACCCCACAACTAGCAAAAAATCCGACAATTATGCCTTTATATAAATATAGGTAAAAGGAAAAGGTAAAAATTACATGGATTTAGGTATTAACGGAAGTTATTTAACCTCTCAAAATTACAAAACTCAAAACAAATTAAAAAATCAGGCGGTTTCTCAAACGAATTTCACTTCTCGCAAAAAAGAAGTAAAAGAGGACAAATCAAACAACGGGAAATTTGATGCAGATGAAGCTATTAATAACTTTGCAAAAGGTTTATTGAGTCCTGTTACGGTACTTATAAAACACCCGATAGCAGCCATTGGTATGGTTGGAGCAACCGCTGTTGCGTGTTCACTTGTTCCCGTGCTCGGACCGATTTTAGCGGTCGGATTTGGGGCTATGGGAATTTATGAAATCGGCAAAAGCGGTTACAGCATTGTAAAAGACTACAGAAACGGTGATTATGACCAAGCGGAAAAAGATTTCAAAGGTTTAGGTCAAGGCACAATCAACACTTACTTAACCGCAGTAGGTTTAAAAAGCAGTGCAAAAGTCGTTAAAGAAGCCAAACTTATGGAATCTCTAAAAAACAATAAGTTAACACACGCTCAACAGGTTCAAGCCTCAGGAAAAGTAACGACAAATAAAGAGGCAATGAAGGAAATTTTGTCGTTATTTACGACAAAAGAGGGTCGCAGGGCTCTTATTTTCCAATTCAAAAAAGAAAATATCGCACAACGAGCTAAAGAACTTAAAGGAATAATTTTAAGACAAAAAGAACAAGTCAAAGAAAAAATTGTAACTGAAAAAGAATTTGCCAAAACTCCTGAAGGGATAAGACGTGCTAATATGACAAGCGAAGAAATCAGTCAGGAAGTAAATAATTTGGCAAAAGAAGCGTTTGACGAATACAATATTCCTGAAGAATTACGTCCACAAATTGAAATTACAAAAAAGGGCATTGAACATGGTGGCAGTTACCGCACTAAGTACCACAAAATAGAAATTAACGAAAACGCTTATAGGGAAGGTTCTTTTGACTTACCTAACGTAATCAAGCACGAAGCAACTCACGCAAGAGAGGCTCTTATTAGAGAAGCCTTAACATACACTAAAAAAGAGCAACTGACAAAAGAATATTTGTTAAATAAAATTGCTACAGGTGACAATAATACAGTTATTCGCGATTCTTCTATCTTTGGATTTGAAACAATGAAACCGCCTAAAATGAGTCCCGAGATGCGAGCTGATTTTGCAGAACTTGCGAAAACTCATATTTTCAAAATCGGAACAAACGGAATTGAAAAAGACAAAATGTACAAACTTGTAGAACCTTTAGTGGATAAGTATCCTGAATTTATTAACCAATATGATTGTCGTGACGGGGCTATCAAAATGCTTGCAGAATATGCTAACGGTCACCAAATAAGATATCAAATGGGAACCCAACAGGCAATTAACCTCTCAAATGACCAACTTGCAAAACTTGGTGACATTAGTCAAGAGGAAGCAATAGCCTCATTTAAAGAACATCTTGCCTGCAATGACGGCAACGCCAGCAATCAAACTTTTGGTGCTAATATAGGCTTGGGCGGAGATTTTGACCAATATCAATTCTGCGGGGAAGAAGTTTTGGCTCAACAAAAAGGTAATGCTTTTGAAATCAAACATTTGGAAAAGCAACTGGAAACACTAAGAAAAACTCCGAACTTTGACAAAGAACAAGAAGCCTACCTGCTTAATGAAATCAACAAAGCAAAAGATTTAATCATATATAAGACTTTAGGCAAGGACTACTACAAATTGTATATGGAAGCTCAAAGAAATCCCGAAAATAAAGAACTTGCCCAAAAAGTTGAACAAATGGCTCAAGAACTTAATAAATACAAAGACAAATTCCATATAAAAACCAAAATTATTGACGGTCAAAGAAAAGTAGTAATACAAATAGAAAAAGAAGAATTTGTAATGAAACAAATCAAACCGGGAGTTACAATTTTTGTACCACTCAACACAACTTCAACCGCTGATATTTTGGCAAGTTAAAAGAAAGATTTACAAACAGTCCTTACTTTTCTTTTGTAGGGGCTGTTTTTTATGTGATATAATCAAAATTATGAAAGACCCGTATATAATAAACACACATTCGCACGCAAATATGTTAAAAGACACCCCGCCTGAGGTTGCATTGCAGACTGCTCAAACAGAACACATAATTACTATTGTGCCGTCTTGCAACGCTCAAGACATATTTGAAGTTGATGAATTTATAAAAAAATTTCCTGACGTTTACGGATATGTCGGAGTTTTTCCTGAAGAAGCCAAAACTTTCACGCCAAAAACCTTATCCGATATGGAAACACTCATCAAAAACAATCCGAAAATTATCGGAATCGGAGAAATCGGTTTGGATTACTATTGGGGC
>CAVKDD010000185.1:0-4035 GCA_963654845.1 Acutalibacteraceae bacterium
GTTCAACAGGTGAATCATCCCCGATTACATCCAAATGAGAAGACAACAAAATCGGCTGTTTTGTCTTATCCGTAGCCTCAACAGTAATGTAAATATTGTTATAATCGTCTTTTTCGCAAGCCAAGCCGTGAACAGAACAGTAATCACAAATCCAATCAATTACGTTTTCTTCCTGCAAAGACGGTGACGGAATTTCTGCCATAGTACAGAACAAATCCACCAACTCGTTATTTTTTCTTAATTCTGCTAATTCCATATTATATTAACCCTTTCTTCATATTTATATAATAGCATATTTTTAATTGATATCAACAACACTCACACCGTCACCGCCTTCGGTATCCTCTCCCGGTCTGAATTTAGCAACATAAGGGGAAGTTTGCAAAAAGTCACGCACTGCCTGCTTCAACGCCCCCGTGCCGTGTCCGTGAATAATATAAACAGGTGTCAAATTAGCAAGGCTCGCCTTGTCAAGATATGCTTCCACCTCATCAAGAGCATCTTCTACCCTATACCCTCGCAAATCCAACGTCTGCGATAAGTTTTGACGTCGTAATTCAAAAGATTTAAACGAAGTTCCGGGAATTTTAACCTTGTTCGGCTCTTTATATTTTTCATCAGGCACAGCAAGTTCGTCCTTTTTAACCTTCATTTTCATTGAACCCATATCAACAAAAAGTCGTTTATTTTTATCAGGCAAAGTAAGCACGGTAACCTTTTGGTGAAGATTTTTGAGCATCAACGAATCGCCCACACGAACCTTCTCCCAATCAATTTCTATATACTTATTTTTATCCGTAACTTTATCAAGTTCGCCCCTGAAGTTCTCTTCCAACTTGGCAAGCCTTGAATAAGCACGTCTTGCAATCTTTTCGGATTTCTCTTTTCGCAACTCGTCTAATATGCGTTTAACTTCGCCCCTTGCCTCAAGAATTTCCATATCAAATTTATTTTTAAGGTTTTTCAAAGTCTTTTTCTTATCCTTTTTAACCTTGTTCAAATTCTCTTCATATTCTTTTTTAATCTCAAGAGAAGACTCCTTCAACGCCTGAGCCTGCTCCAAATTTTTAGAAAGTTCCTGATGCGTTTCCTGCAATTTTTCAACAACCGCAACTGACGGGTCTTTTTGAGTGAGTAAAACATTTTTCGTTTTTTCAATAATATCTTTATCCAACCCCAAATTTGAAGCAATGAAAATCGCATTACTCAAACCAGGAATACCAATCAACAGTTTGTACGAAGGTTTCAAGGTTTCCGTATTAAATTCGACAGAGGCGTTTTTGAAATAGATGTTCGTATATTCAAGAGCCTTTAATTCGCCATAGTGAGTCGTCACAACATTTAAAACACCCTTTGTCGCAAGTTTTTCAAGTATCCCTTGAGCCAAAACCGCCCCCTCAACAGGGTCCGTTCCCGCACAAATTTCATCCAGCAACACAAAAGAATCTTCATTACTGTCTCGCAAGATTTCAATTATATTTGTCATGTGAGAAGAAAACGTTGACAAACTTTGCATTATACTTTGAGAATCCCCAATATCGGCAAAAACCTTTTTGAACGGGTACAATTTCGCACAAGTACAAGGCAAAAACATCCCTGCCTTTGCCATAAGGATAAAAATACCGATTGTTTTTAAGGTAACCGTCTTACCGCCCGTATTTGAACCCGTAATGATAATTGATTTATAATCCTTACCGATTTCAAAATTATTTGCAACAACGTTCTCACTCACCAAAAGTAACAGCGGGTGTTTCATATTTTCAAAATAAATATATCGATTTTCGGTCAACTCAGGTTTTATTGCGTGAAGTTTGACGGCATATCTTGCCTTTGCAAAATGAAAATCGACCTCAGCCATAATCCTTTCGCAAGTCATCAAAACATCTAAATAATCCTTAACCAAACTCGTCAAACTCACTAAAATTCGGATATTTTCCGCATGAATAGCCGATTTTATCTCACGAATTTTATTATTCAACGAAACCAACTGGGCAGGTTCAATATAAAAAGTCTTAGCTGACGCCGACACATCATGCACAATCCCCGGAACCTTGTTTTTATTTGAGGCAATTACCTGAAAAACAATTCTATCATCACGTTTTGTATAAATATTTTCCTGCAAATACTTTGAAAAAGACGGATTATTAAGTAAAGAAGTCACGGTATCTTTAATATTTTGCTCGGTATCACGCAACGAAGCGTACAGCCCTTTTAGTTCAGGTGTCGCATTCTGTCTGATATTCATACTTTCATCAAAAGTATCAAAAATCTTTTCCTCAATATCTCTTTCGGCAATCAATTCAGAAACCAAACCACGCATCAAACTCTCCTCGTCTGAGTTTTCCGTGATAAATTTCTTCAATATTCTTGAAGATTTCATAGTTTTTGCAATATCAATCAGCTCAACTTCCGACAAATAAGTCACTGCCGAATTTGCTCGGATTCTCGCAATATCTGCGATATACTCTGTCGGAGTGTCTTTGGCATAGTCTAAAATCTGTTTCGCCTCACCCGTCAATTTCAACTGCTCTTCAATCTTTGAAGGCTAATCAAACAATTTCGCCCTTTGGCACAAACGCTTACTTTGCTCAAATTTTGCAAATTTTGAAAGTTCTTCTTTTATTTTATTAAATTCCAGTGTTTCCGTACTTTTTAACGTGATATCCATAAGTTAATTTTATTATAAAAAATTTTGAAATAAAACCTCAACAAATAAAAAAAGCAGGCACGAAACCTGCTTTTTCTAATTTTTGATTAAATTGGCAAAAACAAACTACCAGCTTGCTTTTGTAACACCAGGCAACAAACCTTGGTGAGCCATTTTTCTTAAACAAATTCTGCACAAACCGAAATCTCTGTGATAACCGTGAGGTCTTCCACAGATGCTGCATCTGTTGTGAAGTCTTACTGTTGGGTATTTTCCGGCAGCAGCAAGTTTTTCTCGTCTAAGTTCTTTGTTAATCATCGCTTTCTTAGCCATGAATTTCTCCTTTGTTACTTATTAATGTTTACTACCTTTGAAAGGCATTCCGAGAAGTCTTAACAATTCTCTTGCCTCATCATCTGTTTCAGCGGTTGTGATAACTGAAACGTTCATACCCTTAACTAAATCGACTTCTTCGTAAGTGATTTCAGGGAATAGTGCTTGTTCTTTCAAGCCTAAAGTATAATTTCCACGACCATCAAAACTCTTTGCACTGATACCTCTAAAGTCACGAATTCTTGGAAGTACAACGCAAATCAATTTTTGCAAGAAATCATACATTCTGTCGCCACGCAATGTTGCCATTGCTCCAACCGGCATACCTTCTCTTAATTTGTATGATGCGATTGATTTTTTAGCCTTTGTAACTACTGCTTTTTGACCGGCAATTTTTGTTAATTGAGCTTCAATCGTATCAGCGATTTTTGAATTGTGAGAAGCCTCACCGACACCCATGTTCAAAACAACTTTAACTAATTTTGGAACTTGGTGATTGTTCTTGTAGCCGAACTTTTCTTTCATAGCCGGAACTACATCTTCTTGATATTTAGTTTTTAAGTTTTTTGTTACTGTCATTTTTCATTTTCCTTATATTAAGATGATTGATGTCAAACCTCTTGGTTTACACTATGCATCTAATTGTTCACCGCATTTTTTACAAACACGAACTTTTTTACCATCAACAACTTTCATTTCTACTCTTGTAGCTTTTTCACAAGCCGGGCAAATTATCATAACGTTTGAAGAATCGATTGATGCTTCCATTTTGATAAGTCCACCTTGGATACCTGCAGCCGGTTGAGGTTTTTGTGCTTTAGTTACCATGTTAGCACCTTCAACAACTACTCTGCCTTTTTCCAAATCAACTTTTTTTACGTTGCCGATTTTTCCTTTATCTTTACCTGCAATAACAACTACTCTGTCAGTTGTTTTTACATGTACGCTTTTCTTATCTTGTTTTGTCATTTTTTTCTCCTGATTTGTATCTTTCATGGACTGATTTTACCGAAGTAAAATCTATTACATGCTCTTGTGTATATTAGATAACTTCC
>CAVKDD010000186.1:0-4025 GCA_963654845.1 Acutalibacteraceae bacterium
TCAAACAAAAAGGTCACCCTGAACTGGTTTCAGGGTCTCTTCATGGCAAGGTATAACAAAGGTTCTAATCCCCAAAATTATTGAAAAATTATGTTCCCCGCTGGCAGGGGAACCGAAATCTTTGATTTCGAAGGGGAGGAAAATATAAATCAAATAGAACATGTCTTTAAGCACCTACCCTTTTGCTTTATTTTGCTTATGGAAGAGATGCTGAAACTCCGCACTCGCATTAAACGTGCCTTCACTTCGTTACGCACTCTGCTCGTGCTGTTCAGCATGACTATTTGGTGGGCTTAGCAAATTTTTAGTTTCTTTTTCTGGATTGCCACGACAATCTTACGATTGTCTCGCAATGACGCAAAATCTATCAAACACCCACCAATACCGTCATTGCGGCGGATTTTGGCTAGTGTACTGCGTAGCAAACACGTCCTTGGGAGGACTGCGTTGAGCCGTCCGACCCGCCAAAATCCAAGACAGCGTTAGCGAAGCAATCCAGTGTTATATTTCAATATTGAACACATTTTCAAAGCCCAAACGTAGGTCAGGCACCGCCTGACACATAAAATCCCTTAAAATTCCGCTGTCGGCATAGCAATGCCGACCTACCTTTTAAGGGGCTGTATTGCAGGTATTGTCTGCATTTCTAGCGTTGGGCAAGTATGCCCAACCGACAATTTTGGCCAAACTCGTGTCATTCTGAAAACAAGCCAACAATCAAACTCAAAAAGAGGACAGATAAACTGTCCTCTTCCGTACAAATTTTAGTCCTCTTCAGGTGCAATTTCAGGTCTTGGCGGGTTTTCCCAGCAACCTTGCGGTCTTGGCGGACGGTTTTCAAATCTCTGACATGGGCGAGAGTTTTTAAATTTCTTCATTCCGTCTGCTTTCATTTTCTTTAATTGTTTTACCTGTTTACTTGTCAAAATTGCTTCAAATTCTGCTTTGCTTTGTTTTTTGATTTTGTGAATTTGACCTTTCAACTCGTGAATATCTTTTCTAATCGGTGCTAATTCTGCTTGGCGTTCGTCAAAGGTTAAGCGTTTGTCCATAACTGCTTTTTCTTCTTTAAATTTTTCACCGATTTTGTCCTTAAGCGGTTTAATTTGTTCTTTTTCGTGTTCTCTGATTGCTTGAGCCTTTGCTTTTTGTTCATCCGTAAGTTTCAATTTTTGTTCAAATGCTTCAAAATCAGGACGTTTTGGCATTTTACCAAATTCGCACGGTTTATTTTTGAACGCTTTTTCACAAGGTACAGGACACGCAGGAGCAGGAGCAACCTCTTCTTGAGCAAAAACTTGAGTTGCTGACATCAAACCTACAATACCTGCCAAAATTAAAATCTTTTTCATTAACTATCCTTTCTTTTTTGTCTATAACTTCGTCATTCATTTTTATAACGAGAGCAAAATCAAAATTGTTCATTTTTGGAAAAAGTTTTTGTTAAGTTTTGTAAAAATCATGCATCGATTTTAGCAATTTTTACTTCTCAGAATACTTTATATAAATATATAAAGCTCTCTCTTCTTATTTAAACGGATAGGCCTTGAATATTTACAAGGTCTTTTTTTTTGCTTATTTTTAGGGACTAGAAATCAATAAGGTCTTTTACTTTAACATTTAATGTCGTGGCAATATCAATAAGCAAATCTAAACTGACAGTACGTTTTGCCGTTTCGATTTTTGCCAAATGTTCCCGAGAAATTCCCAACATCTCGGCTAAAGAATTTTGCGAATACCCCAAACTCCTTCTTTTGGCATAAATTGCCCGACCCAATTTGTAAATTTTTGTAATCTTATTGTCCACAAAAATATTTTATGGTAGTTTCAAATTATTGTATGTAGTCTAAAAGAGAACAAAAAGAGGAAAAATGCACATGCACAAGCAAGGTTTCACTTTGGCGGAAGTTATAATAGTTTTGGGAATTGTCGGAATAATTGCGGCAATGGCAATCCCTTCGCTATATCAACACTACAAAGTACAAGTATTGAAAAATCAATTCAAAGTTGCGGATGAATTGATTACTCAAGCCTTGAAAAATACCGTAACCGAACTTGGCTATGACAATTTGAATGACCTAAATCTAAATTATTATGTTAGCGGCAGCAATCCGAGCGATGAAGCCAAACAAAATATTGAAAGATTAAATGATGTATGGATTAAACAATTTAAAGGTGCTTATCAAATTGACTGGGGCAGGGATATTTACCACAAAAATGCCTTTGCTAAATCAATGTTAGGCGAAAAAACTTATGATTTTTATGCAGGTATACAATATTTACTTCCAAACGGAATGAGAATTTCAAGCATTAGTTATAATACCGATTCTTCTACTCCAACCTGTCTTTATTTTAGTTTTGATACTAACGGTCCGTACAAAGGTCCAAATCGTGCAGGATATGACATCTTTAAATACTATTCGATAGAATTTCGTCAAGGTTGCAATCCTGTTAGGGGAATTTCATCACGAGAAACAGGGTGCTACTGGTATGCACATTACAACATGAACCCATCACTTGTTCAGTACAGAGAAACTTATGACCAATATCGCTATCCAAACGGACACACTGTTTGGTTTGCAACACCACACGAAGGGCGAAAAGACGAGTATTGGGACATGTTATATAAACCACAAAGTTATTGGGAAGAATAACTTACCCCTCAGTTTCAAGCAGCGGGAGTTCTAGGGCTGACACGGGTTTAATTGCATTCCCTGAAATTCCTTGAATTGAGCCGTACATATCCGTTGTGGCGGAAATTACATTCATAATCTCTTTTTCACGTTTTTTCCAAAGTTTATTCATTGCCCGTTTTTCGGCTTCCAAGTCGCTTTGCATACCGACAAAAGCGTTCACAATGGTTTCAAACTGAAATCTAAATTCCGTACTTGTCAAATAATTATACAAAATCGCACTTTTTTCATGCCTGTTTTCCTGCAAAGATTTGACCTCGCTCAATTTGATAATATTTTCTCTCAAAATGAACGACAACGCCTTAAATTCTTCATAAGTACAAATATAAATCCCGTCACGGAAACCCATTCGTGTCATACCTTTCGGGTAAATCGCCGTAACCAAAACCCCGATATCCGCACCTTTTTCCTGAATATCGTTTTTGAATTTTGCAATCCAGTCCTCTTTGAAGGTTTTTGTGCGTTTGCTTTCGTAATAAATCGTTCCGCAATTTTGTTTCATCTGTGTATTGACGATTTGAAGAGAATCCGCCCCCATATCGCCTTTTCCGACCTCTTGAATTTCATCGTATTTGAAGTTTTCGGACAAATATTTTTCAATCGCAAGTTCCTGAATTTCCCCTTGAAGTTGCATTGAGCCTTGTTCTTGGCGTTTTTTCATCTCTTCTGTCAAATTCTTTTGGTCTTCAAGTTTTTTCTCTAATGCGGCAATTTTTAACTCATATTTTTCCTCAGCCGATTTTTGAAGTTTTTGACGTTCTTCGGCAAGTTTCAAGCTGTATTCCTGTTCTGCCTGAGCGGAAATTTGTTCTTTTAATTCCGCTTTTTCACGTTCAAGTCGTGATTTTTCCGCCTTCAATTTGTTCAAATCTTTCAACTGTTCGGATTTTTCTTGGAGTTCTTTTTCCATTTCGTTATAAGCATCTTCCTGCTGAGAAAGAATATCTTTTTTGATTTTTTCTTCACGAAGTTTCAGTTCTTTTTTCTGGTTTTCTAAAAGTTTTTCGATTTCGGAATTTTTCTCCGTTTCAAATTTTTCCTGCAATTTTTTAATATCCGATTGATATTTTTTCAACTCTTTTTCAAACTCGGATTTTTGCTCGGCAAGTTCTTTATCCACAACTTCTTTTGAACCCGAAAGGATAATGTCTTCGATATCTATTTCTTCCCCGCATTTCGGGCATTTAATTTTGTTCGCCATATTTCACCCCTTGAAACTTCCTATAGTTGATAGGTTAAAATATTACTCCCCAAAAGTCAACCGAAAAATTAAACAAAGTTCATATAATGTACGGGATTTGATGTCGATTAGGTATGTTTATATTATTATAA
>CAVKDD010000187.1:0-4010 GCA_963654845.1 Acutalibacteraceae bacterium
AATCAGTCGCCTATTATATATAAAAACTTAAATTATCTTATTAAGGTTAAAATTAGCTCAATGCCATTAAAGCTTTTACTGAACGAGCATTTTCTTTAACTTCTTCATCAAAGCTTTCTGAAGAAATTGTGTTTTCCAAAATCTTCATAGCTTCTTCTTTGTTTTCCAAAGATAGAAGTTCGTTGATTGTACTCATTGCAACAACTGTTGACATATCGTTAATACCTTTTCCTCTGTTAGAAATTACAACTGACAAAGAATCGTGTTCGTTTCTTTTTACCAAAGCACGAGAGGTCAATTCTCTAACTTCATCGATTGAAGAATTAGTACCGATTTCTTCCAAAACTGCTACTGAATCAGGATTTGGATTAATTGTTAATGATTCGATAATATTGCTTACTTTGTTAAAGTTTTTGTTATTTTTCATATTGTTATCCATCTGCAATTCTCCTTCTTACGCAGCCTGTACCATATCTGCTTCAAGTGCAGATAATGCTTCTGTGAACATCGGTTTTACTTCTGATTTAGGGTCCATTTTAGACATTTTGCTGATTTCTCTTTCTCTGCTGTTTACAAAGAAGGATTTAATATCTCTTCCTAATACATTCTTCGCACCGATTAACGTTCCTTCCATTGAAACTTCTTTATTTAGTAAGTTTTTAGCACCTTCTAATGATACGTTCAATGAAACTTCTTTGTTTCCGATTTCTTGAATTTTATTCCAAGCACTTACCAAACCTTGTTTCATTCTGTGACCAAATTCCATAATGCTTTCAATACCTTCATGGAATCTGTTACCAAAATCGCTCAATGAACCTACAAATGTAGAGTAAATTCTTTTTGAACTTGCTGTTAAGTTACCTGTGAAACTAACTTTGTTATTATCAACCTTTTTGCTTGATTCGAAAACATCTTCTGTCAAAATGTTCTTTTGGAAATTTGAAGCAGCAAAAGGATTACTTGTTCTTGATGTACTTTGTTCGCTCTTACTTGTATTGAAGATACGATGACTGATTTGGGTTATTCTTTCTACTGTTGACATAATTAAACCTCTTTCCTTAACTATCCACGTTAAAAGTTTATCAGTAGATTGTTTTTATTAAATCCACCTTTTGAATGATTTGTGCTAAAATAAGTCTATGAGTTATAAAAATTTGGAAGAATTAATATCAATTATTGAAAAACTGAGAGCACCGAACGGTTGCCCTTGGGATAGAGAACAGACGCACTATTCACTTCGTCCGAACATGATTGAAGAAGCCTACGAAGCGGTTGATGCGATAGATGAAAACGACATGCCACACCTTAAAGAAGAATTGGGTGACGTACTTTTGCAAGTCGTTTTGCACTCTCAAATTGCAAAAGAAGAAGGAGCGTTTGACATTGAAGAGGTAGCCCGTGAATTGAACGAAAAACTTATTCACAGACACCCGCACGTCTTTGGTAACACTAAAATCAACAATTCACAAGACGTCCTTAATGCTTGGGACAAATTGAAAGCGGAAGAAAAAACAGAACGAATTTCAGCAATGGACGGATTATCAAAAAGCCAAGCCGCACTGATTGCCGCTCAAAAGATGTCAAAAAGAGCCGTTAAACAAGGTTTTGAATGGGCATGCGAAGAGGATTTGTATGACTGCATAAAATCTGAATACGAAGAATTTAAACAGGCAAAAGCAGAAGGCGACAAACTTCACATGGAAGACGAATTTGGCGACATTCTGTTTGCTACGGTAAATCTTGCCCGTTGGAATAAAATAGATGCAGAACAAGCCTTGCTAAAAGCGAATAAAAAATTTGAAGCACGTTTTCGCCAAATGGAAGAACTTGCAACAAAACCGTTAAAAGAATATTCGCTTGAAGAATACGACAAATTATGGAAACAGGCAAAAAAAGAATTATTAAAAGGTGAATAAAACTTATGAAAGACGTACAAAACACACAAGATAACAGAAATGTAGATATCCAAAAAGTCGGAATAAAGCACGTTGAATTACCTTTAATAATTCAACGAAAAAACAATTCCGACCAAATAGTTTCAGCCCACGCAAGAGTTTGCGTGTCACTTCCGAGAAACTACAAAGGCACTCACATGAGCAGATTCATTGAAACCTTGAACGAATGGAGTACAAAAAACCTCTTGGGCGTTGACATTAAGGGTTGTATTGAAAAAATTATCAAGAAATTACACGCACAAAGCGGAGAATTAGAGTTTAATTTCAAATATTTTATTAATAAGAAATCTCCTGTAACAAAACTTGCAGCACCGATGTGCTACGATTGTTCTTTTGAAGGCAGAATAAACGAGCAAGACGGTTACAAATTTATACTGGGTGTAAAAGTCCCAGTAACCACGTTGTGTCCGTGTTCTAAAGAGATTTCGGACAATGGGGCTCACAACCAACGAGCAATGATTTCGGTTAAGATTTCTTATGATGAAACAGAACAGGTTTGGCTGGAAGATTTGATTGAATTGATTGAATCTTGTGCCTCTTGCCCTGTTTATCCGCTATTGAAACGTCAGGATGAAAAATTTGTGACAGAAAAAGCATGGGAAAACCCGAAATTTGTGGAAGATGTCTTGCGTGATGTTGTGGTAAAACTCCGCAACCACCCTGTAGTCAAAGAGTTTGAAGTGGATTGCGAAGCCTTTGAAAGTATCCATAACCACTCCGCTTGGGCATACCAACAAGAAGTGAAAGCATAACACCTTTTGAAAGATCTAAAAAGGTCACACTGAACTGACGAATAGGTGAGCATAGTAAGGCTTCTCGTCATTCTGAAAACACCCAAGATGGTCACCCTGAACTCGTTTCAGGGTCTCTTCATATCAAGTTTTTACAAGGGCTTTGTGGCGTAATACTTTGTTTTATTTTGATTATTAAAGAGATTCTGAATCAAGTTCAGAATGACTATTTGGTGGGCTTAGCAAGGCTTTCGTCATTCTGAAAACTTAGAAAATTTATGCGAAAGAATTGAGCATTTAATTTTCTTGTTATTCAGAATCTGTTTTATATTTCAACCCAGAACACCTATCGCTAAGCCCAAACGTAGGTCACGGCATTGCCTGACACTTAAATTTACGTTGTCGGCGTGGCAACGCCGACCTACCTTACAATGGGCTGCATTTCACTCAAGGAGTGCATTTCAACCCGTTGAGCAAGTATGCCCAACCGACATTACTTGCTGATAGGTCTCTAACCTTCTTACAAACAATCAAAATACTTTCTGCCCGAACCGTCAGGACATTTATTTTTTAGTGCATAAACGCCACAACTTATTCCGTTATACGCAGCGGAAGAATTTTTATCACAAACACCTGACATATTCGCAAAATATCCCGTTTCCTGACACTGTTTATTTGTTTTCATCTCTTCTGCCGTGCAGGTTTTCGTAACCGTTGTAACAGGTGTCAATTCACAAGTATGTCTGTCAAAATTGAAGAAAAACAAATCATGACCGTATGCGTTCGGACCTTTATAAGGACCGTTCAAATCAACCGAAATCAAATTTCCGTAATTGTTGTGCATACAAATAGAATATGAAGTTCCGTCAGCCGTGAGCAGGGTTTCACCACTCAAACAACTTACATGAATATTATCATTTGTTTCTTTATAGGTAAAAGTTTTAAATTTACCGTCATAAGGATTATTCACAACCGTTTTTATCGAAAAATTATCTTTAATATATTTATGTATTTGTTCGGTATAAAAACTGCTCCCACCGCTGAAATCATAAGGAGTACAAGAACCTATATCATTTTGAATAAACAAACTCAACTGATTTAGAACTGAAACAGATTTTTTAAATTTAGCCTCAAATGTACGATTAGTAATTTTATTCATCAAAGACGGCAAAGACATTGCAGCAACGACCCCAATAATCCCCAGTGTTATCAAAACTTCCGCTAACGTAAAAGCTTTTTTCATGTTTTATGCTCCAAAAATTCTGTGTTCTTTTTTTATTATGGACAATTTTTGAGCATAAGTACACCGCCCCGCCACACCATA
>CAVKDD010000188.1:0-4000 GCA_963654845.1 Acutalibacteraceae bacterium
GGTCAATCGCACCTCTAAAGATTTCTTCGCCGTTTCTATACAAGACTGCATCTTTTGAACGAACAATCTTACCTTCAGTAACATAACAACCTGCGATTTTTGAAGTTTTACCGATAGTAAATACTTGACGAACCTCAGCCTTACCAAGTTCAACCTCTTTAATTTCAGGTTCAAGCAAGGACAACAAGGTCTTTTCAATATCTTCAAGCAACTGATAAATAATATCGTATTTCTTAATCGTTACGCCTTCTCTTTCGGCAGAAGCCAACGCATTACTGTCTTCTTTTACCGTAAATCCTAAAATCAAAGCGTTTGATGCTGATGCTAACATTACATCGGCTTCTGAAATATCACCTACACCAACGTGAATAATTTTTGTAGTAATTTCTTTAGACTCAACACCCGCAATCGCTTGAGCAACAGCCTCAGCCGAACCGTGAGTATTTGCCTTGATAATCAAATTCAACTGCGGAATATTATCTTCACCCGCAACTGCTTCACGTCTGATGTGAGCAGGCAACATTGCTTCTAATCGTTTATCACGTTCTTTTTCTTTACGAGCCGCAACAATAGCCTTCATTTCTTTTTCGTTTTTAACAACTTCAAAGTAATCGCCCGCTTGCGGAACTTCTGACAAACCTAAAATCTCAACAGGAGTTGAAGGACCTGCGGCTTGGATTCTTTCGCCACTGTCAGACAACAACGCACGAACTCTACCGCAAGCATTACCTACAACAATACAATTACCTGCACGAAGTGTTCCGTTTTGAACAAGCAAGGTCGCTACAGGACCTTTACCTTTATCCAAGTTTGCTTCAATTACGACACCTGATGCTTCAGCCTTCGGATTAGCCTTCAAATCTTGAACATCCGCAACAAGCAAGATATATTCAAGCAATTCATCAATACCCGTACCTTGAAGAGCTGAAACCTTAACAGTAATTGTATCACCGCCCCATTCTTCAGGAACAAGACCGTGTTCGGTTAATTGTTGAAGAACTTTATCAGGGTTAGCACCCGGTTTATCAATCTTGTTAACCGCAACAATAATAGGGATTTCAGCGGCTTTTGCGTGGTTAATTGCTTCTATTGTTTGAGGCATGATACCGTCATCTGCAGCGACAACCAAAATCGCAATATCAGTGGCTTTCGCACCTCTTGCACGCATTTCGGTAAACGCTTCGTGACCAGGAGTATCCAAGAACACGATTTTTCTGTCTTTATTATTGTCCAAATATACCGTATAAGCACCGATTGACTGAGTAATACCGCCAACTTCGGTTGCTACAATTTTGTGTTTTGAAGCACGAATACTATCAAGCAAAGTCGTTTTACCGTGGTCAACGTGCCCCATAATACTGATAACAGGGGCTCTACGTTTCAATAATTTTTTATCAACTTCCGACAAGACTTTGGCTTTTTCTTCTTTTTCCATTTCTTGTTCAATGTAAGCGTCCAAGTCTTCTTCCAAAACCTCTAAACCGTACTCGGCACAAACTTTTTTGATAACATCAACATCAATAAGTTGGTTAACTGTTGCCATAATTCCGTTCAACATAAGGAATTTAACGATTTCGGCAGGAGTTTTTGCAATTTTTTCGGACAATTCGGAAATTGTCATAGCCTGAGTTACAACTAATTGTGTAACCTCTTCAACATCCGCAACCTTTGCAACTTTCTTTTTGTGGTGTTGTGCTGCGGCTTTTTCTAAGGAAATTCTTTCCTGTTCTTCTTTTTTATTAAATTCTTTGTCTTTCTTTTTGCTATCGGAACGTCTTTTTGAATTAGATGCCGCAGGAGTTTTGTTATCATAAATTTCTTGCGGAATTATGCGGCGTTGTAGCGGTTTTTTAGCACCAAAATCTTTATTTTCTCCTGCAGGTCTGTCTGATTTTGAAAATCTTTTTTCACCGCTTGGTTTTTCACCACGTTGAAACGGCTTTCTTTCACCGTCTTGATTTTTATTATAAGGTTTTCTTGCAGGTCTTTCGGATTTTTCACCGTTTTCTGTTGCAACAGGCTTTTTAGGAGCACGTCTTACGATTTCCAAACGTGAAACAGGTTGTTTTGCTGTTTGTTTTGGTCGTTCGATACGTTCAACCTGTTTTGATTTTTCAACTGCCGCAACCTTTTCAACCGCTTTTGCAACCGTTGTCGATTTGGTTTCTACAGGTTCTTCAACTTGTTTTGCCTTTTTAACGACAAAAGCTTTAGGTTTTGAGGTCTTTTTAACACCGCCGTTTGCGATAAATTCTTTCAATCTGCGAATTTGGTCAAGAGTGACAGTACTTGAATGAGTTTTGTTGGTAACACCGAGTTGTGCAAATTTTTCCACAACCTCTTTGCTTGGTAATCCAAGTTCTTTTGCTAATTCACTTATTCTAACTGTTTCGTAACTCATCTAGTAATTGTCCTTTCAATTCGTTTGGTACAGAGGATTTCAGGTGCTTTGCCAATTTGTTTTTCTTAAATGCCTTCTCTATACACGATTCATTATAACAAAGATATGCTGATCTGCCAAATGTGGTATTATCAGGGTTTATTGCAAGGTTTTCACAACGTTTGTCGGCTGTAATTTTTATTAAGTCGTTTCTGTCTTTAACTTGCCAACAACCTACGCACCTTCTTTCTACCACTTTAACCTCGCTTAGCCTACCTCTGCCAATTTTTCCAACTTCAATTTTTGGTCGTATTCAACCAACAAATCAATAAGCTCGTCAAGTTCGCCGTCAATAACAGTCCACACATTCAAGTTATGGTTCAATCTGTGGTCAGTCAAACGACCTTGCGGGAAGTTATAAGTTCGGATACGTTCCGAACGATCACCCGAACCGACTTGAGAACGTCTTAAATCGGTAATTTCTTTGGTTTGTTTTTGAACTTCCATATCATAAAGTTTTGCTTTAAGAATTTCCAACGCACGTTCTTTGTTTTGCAACTGAGAACGCTCTTCCGTACAGAAAATCATAATTCCTGTAGGTTTGTGGAAAACTCTGGCTGCGGTTTCAACCTTGTTAACGTTTTGACCGCCCGCACCGCCTGATCTTGCAGTGGTAATTTCAACGTCATTCATATTCAAGTTAACTTCAACGTCATCAACCTGTGGCATAACCGCTACTGTTGCGGTTGAGGTATGAACTCTGCCTTGAGATTCGGTTGCGGGAACTCTTTGAACCCTGTGAACGCCTGATTCGTATTTCAATCTTGAATAAATTGAATCACCTTTCATTGAAATAATAACTTCAGAAACACCGCCCGCTTCGCAATCGGTTTTGCTCAAAATTTGAGTTTGCCAACCCATTTTGTCAGCATATCTCAAATACATACGCATCAAATCGCCTGCAAAAATATTGGCTTCATCGCCACCTGCACCGCCACGGATTTCAAGCATAATGTCTTTGTCATCCATTGGGTCACGAGGAAGAAGAAGAACCTTCATTCTTTCTTCGTATTCAGGAATTTTTGCTTCGTTTTCTTCCATTTCAGCCTTCAAAAATGCACGCATTTCTTCATCTTTTTCTTCGTGAAGCATTTGTTTTGCATCTTCGATAGCTTCGGTTGTTTCTTTCCATTTATAATACAACTCAACCGTTTCCTCCATAGATTTTCTTTGTTTTGACAAATCTCTGAAACGGTTGTAATCCTGAATTACGTCAGGATTTGATAAAGTTTCGCCTAATTCTTTATATTTCTTCTCAATTTGAAGAATTTTATCTAACATATCTTTCATAACAGGATTATAACAAGAACATGTTTTTTTTACAAATTACGCTCCAATTTTATGCTATAACCACAAATCTTACAAATCTTTTGTAACTCTTCAAGCTTCAACGAATTGCGTCTGATTTTGCAAGAAAAAGTGCTTTGCGGAATATTCTCTCCGTTATTTTTCTTCAAATGTTCCAACAATATCTTTTGGGTAATATGCCCCTTCGCCATAACAAGACGCATAATTTCATCGTTATTCCATTCCGTAATATCCATAAAGAAAGTATAGGGT
>CAVKDD010000189.1:0-3962 GCA_963654845.1 Acutalibacteraceae bacterium
CAATAATAACAATGCGTTAAAAATAAAAGCACAACACAACAAATCAGTAATTGAAAGCAACTATTCTAAAGACGAAGTTCCTCTTGATAAAATTGAACTAACTGATTCTGAAAGGATTGAATATGAAAAAAATAAAAAACAATATATAAAAGTAGCAGGCGACCCATCAATAAAACAAAACCAAATGAACAAAGGAGCCGAAAATAAATATTTAAATTTGGCTCTTCAAACCTATGAACGCTACAACAGTACAAAATTTTTCGAAAATCCTAATGAAAAATTTTTAGCAAATCAAGTCACTAAAGACGTTGAATACAAACCTGTAATAAGGTTTTTATCTAAAGATTTATCTGCTGGTAAATCGACAATGAAGTTAATTGATTCATTTCCGGAAATAGGTGGAACACATCGTACAAATAAATTAACCTGTTGTTTTGCGAATCCGGCAGGATCAAATGAAAATTTTCTTCAGGGTTTAGATGTAATAGTTGAAATACATCCAAAATCTGAAGCCTCAAAAGCACACTTTGTCAAAGGTTTTGGTAAAGAAGTTCGATATGGAGAAGGCTCTGAATTTACCGTAATCGACAAATACTACACTATTTATGAATTCTACAATGGTCTCGATAAACGAAATATACAAGGATATGTTATTCTTCAGGAAAAATAACCTCCTTATTATAATTACAAGTTCTCAGAAAATTATTGAAAGATGCCAAATAAAATGTTAAAATAGTAATATGAGCATCATTCACGCAAGACCGTATAACGGCAAATTCGGAATTAAAGAAAAGATTTATATTATACTTGCGATTATTGGAGCGTGCGTTGTTGCCTATTGTACGGAATACCACAATTTGGAATGTTCAAAAGCGAACGATACCTGCCTGATTTATTCAAAAAGAATATTTCAACAAAGAGAAGTTTATGAAGTATTCAAAATTTCAGATATAGACGGGTATTATATTAACGAAATAGAATCTCATAGCAGATATTCTCATCGACACGCATTTTATCCCGTAATACATCTAAAAAGTGAAGACCGTATGATTTTTATGCCGTTTGATACAAAATCATACGAAAAAGCGGAAGATATTTACTGTAACATCTTCCTTCAGCCCGAATACAAAATCAAAGGCTCCTTATTCAAAACCTTTTTCGATTTGTACTAATTTGCGACAACTCTTGCAGGGAAATTATTTTTGAGCAAATTATTCATCATCTGCTGAGCCTTCTCTTTAGAGGTATAAGACCCGACCTGCAAGGTGTAATATCCTCCGATATTTTTCACAACGGGAGTAATCCCGAGTCCCGCATCCTGCATAATACTTTTGGCAACTTCTGCTTGTTTTTCTGTTGCGTAAGACCCGACAACAACCCTTGAAATTACAGGTTTTTCAACAGGTGCGGTCGTTTGCGGAACTACCGTAACGGTTTGCGATTTATCCTGAGATTTGTTTGAATGAGAAACAGTTGCCTGTTCTGCCGTTTTTACCTCTACGGAATTTTCACGTTGTTGTTCTTTTACCATATTATTTTCCGCCTCAATTTGTCCGACTGTCGGCTTGTTTTGGTGCGGAAGAACAACTTTTTCATCTAATTCGGGCGAAAACATAGTTTCATCGGTAACTTTTTTGCCGTCATCTTCAAGTTTCAAACTGTTCAATCTGTCATCAATAGAGGCTGAAGACATCGGATTTTCATCATCAGTTGTTGAAAGCTCATTATCGGCAGAAATACCGATTTCAACGTTTGGGGCAAACAATCTTGCCAACCCCAACAGAACTAACAACCCTGCAAAAAACGCCGTGACAAAGATTTTCACGTCTTTACTGCCTTTTTTATTAACTTTCTTCTTATATTCGTTATAAGAAAAATGAGAACTGTTTTCAAACTTACTTGAGTTTTTTAACATTACACACCTCTGACCTTTGTGCTTGCTAGAACTATGTCATCTATTTCTTCGCTGTAATTCTTCATTACCTCGATTGCAAATTCTTTTATATCTTCTATCTTCAAATCTGTTTTCAATGCGGAAACTGGAATCGGAGCACCTTCTGCCAAAATATTCACACCCGTATGAATTAAAACGGAAGTCATTGATTTTGTTGCAATAGAAACAGACAATTTTTTATCATTAATAAACAAATCATCACCGTCACGGCGAACGATTACACCTCGTTTTTCCAACGCTTCTTTAATTGTTGACATCAAAAGGCGTTGTCTTAGCACACCTTCAACAAGTCCGATATTAAATTGTTCGGAAATAAAACTCAGCATGTATTTGCTATAAATCGGTTCATTATTGATAACGTCTTCAATATCGACCATTTCGGTCAATTTAACCTCACACTCACCGCAAAACGCTACTATCGCATCACCTTGAATTTTGAAATTCTTGTAAATCCAATGAGGAGCAAGTTGTGAGCCTATATATTTAATTTCTTTATCTATAAATAATGTCTTCATTTAGTCAAAAAGTATCCCCGTGTAATAAGTGTCATTATTTGCCTTTAAGGCATGCTTTAACCTTGTACAAGATTCGCATTTCCCGCAATGCTTTTCCCCGCCGTTATAGCAACTCATCGTAAGTTCCAACGGCACGCCGTTTTTCAAGGCTAACATGACTATATCATTTTTATTATAATTTATCAAGGGTGCAACCACCTTAGGTTTCTTCTGTGTGGAAAATTCAAACTCGGAATTAACCGCATCAATAAATTCTTGAGTATTATCGGGAAAAGTTTGACCTTCCTCTTTATTTGCACCGATTAAAATATAATCATATCCGTAAGAATCGGCAAACGAACCTGCAATATTCAAAAATAAACCGTTTCTGTTCGGCACCCAAACCGACTTTGCGGAGTTTTCGGGAATTTCCAATTCCGCACCTGTCGGAACGGTTTTATCAGATACCAACGAGGTTTGAGTAATATTTTTAAGCCAATCCAATTTTATAACTTCATGCCTGATATTATAAAAATCACAAATCTTTTTCGAGGCTTTAATTTCTTTTTCAACAGATTTTTGCCCGTAATCAAAAGTCAGGGCAAGTTCAACGTTAAGCTCTTCTTTTTTCAAACCTAAACTTACCAAAGAATCCAAACCGCCCGATAGCAAAATTATTGACTTAGCCATTATTTTCGTCTTCCTCTTCATCATTTTCTTCGTATTCGTTCAAAATTGAAACGGCTTCCATTTTCAAAGCGTCCGAATATTTGCTTGAAGCAATAACTTCATCAATAATACTTCTGTCAGTGAGATTATACAAGGCAATCATGGCATTTTTCTTAACCTCATCATCAGAATCCGTTTCCAAACATTTTTTAATCGTTTCAATCGCTCTCGGGTGTGAACTTTCCATTAATGCCTCGATTGCGTTTATTCTGACTTGAGCAGACTCATCAGAAAGAGAATTTTTCAAAGCTCGAAAAACCCTTTCGTTATCGTTAAAACTCATTTTTGTTAAGGCTTCGATAACTCGTTCTTTTAAGAAACTGAATTTGTCCATAATGCCCTGTTTGGTTTCCAAAATACTTACAAGCGGGTCAATCGCTCTTGTATCACCCAAAAGTCCGAGTGCCGAAACTGCGGATTCTCGCAAATAGACGGATTTTTCCTCTTCATCTTTCACAACTTCAATAAGCGGAGCAACTGCAAACCTGTCCCCGATTCGACCTAACGCATCGGCACATGCCAGTCTTACTCGGTAATTTTCGTTTTTGTTGTTCAAACAATATAATAAGGACGAAACCACCGAAGTATTCCTTTGATTAGCAATCGCTTTGGCACACATTACCCTGACGTTATTATATTTTTCTCTTGTTGTCGGGTCGGAATATTTCGCATTTTTCAGCAACAAAACCTCTACCAAATACTCAAGACTTGAAGAATCTCTGTACATATCAAGGTTGCGGATTAAGTGCATAATCACGTCAGGCTCTTCACTATTCACAAGAAAA
>CAVKDD010000190.1:0-3962 GCA_963654845.1 Acutalibacteraceae bacterium
GGTTTCAATATTGACAAAATCGCCGATATTCAGCATTTTTAAGTTAGTATTTTCAAACGTATGCGGAATTATTGCAACCGTGACCACATCACCTGACAAATCAGCCACCGTCAAACTTATTCCGTTTATTGTAATTGAACCCTTATAAACAACATATTTCATTTGATTTTCAGGCAATCTGAAACTTAAATTATAAAAATTGGACAATTTTTCAATATTACAAAATACTCCGACACAGTCAACGTGACCCGAGACAATATGCCCGCCAAGTCGTGTACTCAAAGTTAATGCCCGTTCCAAATTAACGACCTCACCGCATTTTACCTTGTCAAACGCAGTCACTCGTAAGGTTTCGTCACTCAAACGTGTTTTGAAGGAATTTGAAGAGAGTTCAACAACAGTTTGGCAAATTCCGTTTACACAAATACTGTCACCGAGTTTTGTGTCCTCAAGAACAGTTTTGCAAGAAATTTCAACTTCAGCACCGTTCGTAAGCCTTTTGAAAGCCTTAATTCTGCCTGTTTCTTCTATAATTCCCGTGAACATAGTCTTATATTAGCACATTTTTACCCGCTATAAAAGTATAATGACAAAAGTTTTACAAACTCGGCAAAATATTTTTGTGTAAAATATTAATATATGTAAACCTAAAAGTGAAAAAAGGGCAAATTTTTCACGCTAAAAGTTTTCTATTAATTATAGATAGGTAGGATTTTTCATGAAAATATTACAAAATTATGTAGCAGCGATTTATACCAAAAGAGTAAATCAACAAAGTTTCGGACAACAATCACCAATTGAAAACAATACACAACAACCGACACAAGTTCAAATGCAAAACGTCACGCAACCCGCACTGAACGTCAAACTTCCGATTGCGTACAATCACACGGAAGACATTAAAATTAATGATGAACTGACCGCTCATTGTTATAAACTTGCAAACGGACAAAAAGTTGTAATTGTACCGAAAGACGGACCTACAATCGTGAAATCCTACGTCAACACAGGGTCTTTCAATGAACCTGATAACTTGCGTGGTATCAGCCATTTTATCGAACATAATTTATTCAACGGTTCGGAAACTTTAGGTGACAAGGTTTTCTTTGACGAAGTTAATAAAATGGGAGCAGAAACAAACGCCTCAACCTCGTTTGACAAAACCGATTACTACATCGATTCAAACTTGCTTGATGAAAACGATTTTGAAAACCAGCTCTATCTTCATGCAGGAATGCTTCAATCACCGAAATTCTTGCTTGAAAAACTTGAAAAAGAAAAGAAAATCGTAAATTCCGAAATTAATATGTGCGTTTCGGAAAACGAAAACTTGGGCTTTACTCAAACCGTAAAAAATCTTTTTAACATCAAATCCTCATCATCAGACCTTGTTGCGGGAACTACCGACAATATCACAAAACTTACAAGAGATGATGTTGTGAAATATTATAACGACAACTATTTTCCTGCTAACACGGTAACCGTAATCACGGGCGAAGTCGAACCGCAAAAAGCAATGGAATTGGTTTCAAAATATTTCAACTCAAACAAAATGCCGACCAACAACAGACATTTTGAAAAAATGACACCAACCGACAAACCCGTAAGAAGTGACATAATTTCGCCAAAATCAACAAGTAATGAAGCCACCGTATTTATAGGTTTTGCAGGTCCGGAAAACAACAACGTAAAAGATAAAGTTCATTTAAGAGCTCTTTATCAGTTGATTGGCGGACTTTACGATTCAAAACTTGCTCCGCTTGAGAGAAAATACGGAACAGGGGTAAATATTTCACCTGAAAGATTAAGCTCAAGACCTGACGATAGAGGTTTAATCCTTGTAGAAACAGGGGTAGCAGACGACAAATCGGAAGCTATGCTAAAAGATATTTACGGAACGTTATTTAAAGTAACCCAAACTCCGCCAACCGAAGACGAATTAACCGCAATTAAAAATAATATGAAAAAATCTAACGAAAGAAGACTTGAATCTTCAGGCGGGATAAACAATATGATAGGTTCGGCATTTTTAAACGATACAGCAGAATCAATAAAAGATTTCAACAAAATTGTAGATGAAATGACCGCTCAAGATATTGTTAATGTAGCAAAGAAATACATTGACTTAAACAAAGCCGCAGTAACTGTGGTTCACCCGTCACAAACTCAAGCGGAAACAATCGACAAAAACCACAAAGCCGCACAAAATATCGCCTTCACGGGAGCAAACAAAAAAACTCCTATTGACACCTCAAAAGTCAAAACTTATAAACTCGGCAACAACATGGAAATCGTTTGTAACGAGGTAAAATCGGATAATGTAGAATTTACTTTGGGCATTACCGCAAAAGATTGGACACCGAAAAAAGCAGCGATTGCGGACATTTTGGATAACATTTACAGAAAAGAAGATTCAACAAATATGACCGTTGATGAAATAAACAAATTCTCCGACCTTCACGGTATCGGTTCATTTGTAAGCGTTTGCGATTACGGAATAGGTTTCCACGCCAATTTCCCGGCAAACCAAACCAAAGAAGCCTTTGAATTTTTCAACAACAGAATTAAAAATCCGAAAATTGATGACGCAACAGTACAAAACGCAATCTCAAAATTGAGGGATGAATATCAAAGCTACGAAGTTTCACCAATGGATAAATTCGCAAAAATAATGTACAAAGGCACTCCAAACGAATTTACTCCGCAAGACAAACTTTCAAGCCTTGATACAATCACAACTCAAGATATCAAAAATTACTACAAGGAAATTTTTGAAAAAAGTGAAGCAAACGCCGTAATTTCAGGCAACTTTGACAAATACCCCGAAATTAAACAGGAAGCTTTCAAGGCAATGAGCACTTATAATACCTTCAAACCAAAAGATATAAGCCTGATTGAACGCTATACTCCTATTGAAAAAACAGAAGTTTGCACGGATATTCACAAGAAAAACCAAGCAAAAATCATTGAAGGGTTCAAATTCAAACGCAGCAAAAACATCAAAGATATTGATACCGTTGAATTGTTAAACGAAATTTTGGGAGGTTCGGCTACCTCAAGATTGTTTAGCGATTTGCGAGAAAAAAGACACCTTGCTTATGCGGTAGGTTCTTCTTATTCATACCTTGATGATATGGGAGTTTTCCGCTTGAATATCGGCACAACGACCGAAAACCAAGAAACAGGCGAAAAAACTTTTGATAATGTTCAAAAATCTATTGACGGATTTAATGAAAATATCAAAAAAATAATGAGTGAAAAAGTTTCTGATGAAGAACTGGCAAATGCGAAGAAATCAATAAAAACAAAAATTTTGTCAATGCTTGAAACAAATTCTGATAAAACTTCAGCCTTGCTTGGTTCAAACAAAAGTTACTACGGCTCGGATTATATGAATAAACGTTTGGCGGATATCGACACTATCACGGCTGAAGATATCCAAATTGCGGCACAAAATATTTTCAATTCAAAACCGATTTACTCAATCACCGCAACAGACGAAACCTTGAAACAAAACCAAGATTATTTGAAGAAGTTGGAAGAATAAAGAATTTCGTCATTTTGGAAAGATTAAATTTTCCACTTTTTATAGTCAAAATTGAACACAAATTTCAATGCCCAATGTAGGTCGGAATTGCCATTCCGACAATTAAATAACGCCGTTGGCATAGCAATGCCAACCTACTTTTAAAAGGCAAGAATTTGCCTAAAAGGTCACCCTGAACTGACTAGAAAATGAGTTGAGAGAAACTCGAAACGTAATTTTCTGTTCCTACTCGGGGTTTCAGGGTCTCTTCATGGCAAAGAATAACAAGGTTTTTGGGGCTTAATTATTTGTTTTATTTTGATTATTAAAGAGATTCTGAATCACGCACTCACTATCGTTCCTGCTGTTCAGAATGACTAATTGGTGGGCTTACCAAGTGGCTCGTCATTCTGAAAACTTAGAAAATTTTTGCGAA
>CAVKDD010000191.1:0-3956 GCA_963654845.1 Acutalibacteraceae bacterium
GTTAAACTCCTTCTTCTTGTGTACCTTTTCATTATATAAAAAATTTTATATCATGCAAGTAATTTAACGTTTTTTAACACTTTTTGTAATAAAAAACCTCTTTACGGTTGATATTCGGGCTAAATTTTCTTCAAAATACAGTAAGAAACAGCGATTATAATTGATGAAATAAACGCACTGAGCATGTTTTCAAAACTGTACTGCGGAATAAAATAAGCAACTCCGTAAAGTATCACAAAGTTCAAAATAAGGTTGAAAATACCGAAAGTCAACATATTTATCGGAAAGGTTACAAATTTGATAATCGGTTTGATAAAACTGTTAATTATCGTTAAAATCAACGCAATAAGCATGGCAAAGGCGAAATTCTCAACCTTTACACCCGGAAGATAGCATGTCGCCATAATTACACAGGCGAACAGCAACCATTTTATAATAACTTTTTTCATTTTAATTTGCCTTATTGAACGCTTTTAATCTTAATTCTGCCGTTTTCGTCCTTCACGAATTGAAGATTACTTGTTCCCGGACGAGAATTTGTCGTATTATATTGAGTTTTCACAGACGGCAAAACATCAACTTTTCCTTCTTGATAATCAAGATATTTATTCTTTTTGTCACGTCTTTCTTTGTACTGTTCAGGTTGATTTACGAAGTCTAAAGTTTCTTCTTTTTCAAACTGACGTTGTTGAATAGGTGCAAAACTTCTTGTTGCATTGTCTGTTCCTGTCGGGAAGCCGGGTGCTGCAAACGCTCCGCTAACGCCCAAATAAACTAAAACAGCTACCGCAGGTAAAGCGATTAATAATTTTTTCATAGCTACACTCCTTACTCACTGATATAAGTATATTTTACATGTTTTCTTCCCAAAAATCAATCCTTAACCAAAATTTGTTATAAGTTAAACAATTCAAAAAATCATGAACAAATATCTGAAAAAAGAGTACGACAAAACAGAAAAAGACTTGTCTATAAACAATATTTTTAGAGAAATGTTCGCACTCGGGCTGATAAAAGACTTTGAAAACTGGACTGAATATAGAGAAAAAAGAAATGACATTAACTACGCTAACAATATTGAAGAAACTTACCACATCATAAATATAATCCCAAATTTTATCTCTGATATTGATTTTTTCATTACAACCCTAAACAAACGCTTAATTGTTTAAACTTTTACAACTTTACTTTTTCTTAAACCTTTATACCCAAACCTTTTCGGTAATAATTTTGTAAAAATTATTACTATTTTTGCTAATGAAAAATTCTCAAAAATTTTCTATTCTGTATGTGTAAATCCTCAACTCTTCTGATTGCTTAGATGCCCCTTTTTATGAGGGGCTTTTCTTTTCTTAACATAATGAAATTTTGAGAAAATTGTTGTATAATTACACTATATCACTATTTTAGAAAGGTCAGGTATGAGAGAGTTAGTTGTTGAAAATCAAGAAATATTAGTAATTCCGAACGATTTTAGAAAAGCATGCAAAGGAAGAGTTACCGCCGTAAACGCAGGCGATTTCACAATGGAATTGGATAGAGATACAGACGGATTGTTACTAAATGTTTATTGCGAATTTTATACACAAACAAGTCACGGAAAACTATATTTTGAATCCTTCCCGAAAGAAATCAACGGTCGTTCAATCGTTGTTGCAGCTCCTGCAAAACACAAATTTTTGCAACGCAGACAATATACTCGTATCAAATTCTTCAACAACTTAAACATAACAAAAGAAGGTGTGGAAGTTCCTGTTTCAACACTTGATATCTCAGCAGGCGGTATGAAATTAAGAACAAACGAAAACCTCGACATTAACGGAACTTACGCCGTTTCATTGCCTTTATCTGATACCGTCACTTTGAACTGTTCGTTCCAACCGATTAGAATTGAAAGAAGCACAAACAATGACGGTTACACGGTTTCAGGACAGTTCGTTTACAATTCGGCAAAAGACAGAATGATTTTGACACAATACTGTGCTAAACGTAGCGTTGAGATTAAAAACAAGTAGGTGAAACACAATGAGTTTGGTAGAATTATTATCCCAAAAACCTTCAAAAATGCTTTTTACAACCCCAAGTCACGGGCAGAAATTTGACATCTATGAACCGCTTAAAGAAATGTATAAAATAGATTTCTCGGAAACGGATTGCCAAGACCCGCAGGAAGCACTTGAACAGGCTCAATATTGGGCAAAATCAATATATCAAACCTATTCGACAACCTTTTTAACAAACGGTTCAACAAGCGGAATTTTAGCAGCCGTTTTATCTTGCGTTTCAGTAGGTGACAAAGTTTTGGTAGCCTCAAATGCTCATCCGTGTCACTTCAATGCGGTAAGACTTGCAGGCGGCAGAATTTTAACCTATAACTTAGATATAGACCCTGATTTTGGAGTTCCGTTAGAGACAAAACCCGAACTTATCGACTATTATTTGAGTCGTTACAATATCAGAGCGGTAATTGTAACTTCACCGACTTATGAGGGGATAATTTCAGATATTGAAGAAATTAAACTGATTTGCCAAAAACACGGAGCGTTTTTGATTGTTGACGAGGCTCACGGTGCATTATATCCGTTCAGCGATTTGCTACCGTTATCGGCGGTTAATGTTGCGGATTTTACGGTTCAGTCACTACACAAAACTGCGGGCGGGTTAAATCCGACAGCACTTTTGCATTGCAACTGCGAAATCGAAGTTAAACCTGCACTGAACCTTATTACAACAACTTCACCGTCTTATCCGCTGCTTGCATCTATTGAGGCAAATATTGCTTACTTAAATTCTCGAGAAGGCAGAAAAGAAATCAGAACCCTTGTTGAAAAATTGGATAAAATTTGCTCAAAAGATTACGGTTGCGAATTTTTCGGAGATGACCCGACAAAAGTTTTGATAAGAGTTCCGGGAGTTTCAGGATACGAATTATCTGAAATGTTATATAACGATTTTGGCATTGAAGACGAACGAACCAACGAAAAATCCACAATGTTACTTTGCGGAATCGGTACGGATTCTAAAAAATTAGACAAATTACAACATGTTTTATCTAAATTATAGATAATTTGCCAAAATATTTTTCACATAATTTTCGGTTTCTTTATATGGCGGAACACCTGAATATTTATCAACCGCCCCCGGTCCTGCATTGTAAGCCGCAAGTGCCAAAATTATGTTACCGTTATATTTGTTTAACATGGATTTCAGATATTTAACCCCGCCTTCAACATTTTGAGCGGCATTGTAAGGATTTTTAACCCCCATAGCTTTGGCGGTTGACGGCATAAGTTGCATAAGTCCGATTGCTCCGACTTTAGATTTTGCATTCGGGTTAAATCCTGATTCTTGCTTGATTAGAGCCTGAACAAGTTTTTCATCAACTCCGTGTTTTTGTGCAACTTGGTTTATCATGCTAATTAATTGTGATTTGCTTGCATAAGTTGAATTTATGGACGAGGTTTCATTTTCTGGCTCAATATTTTGCAAAGCCTGAGCCATAGAAAGATTTGAAAGGGATTTGTTATTGTAAATCTCTCCGTTTACGTCCAAAGAATTTTTATTGAGAAGTAGCGAACCGAAATTTGCCGCTGTCGTATTAGACAAAACTTTTTCAAACGACTGAACATTATTTGAACTCGGCGGATAAATAGAATCTATACTATTTTTTTGCTGCGTGCGGTTAATGTAACTGTTAAGTTGCGAAGCACGCTTCATAGAAGCCGCTTGACCGCCGGAATTTAATAAACTTTGTATCATTTCCGAGAACATGACTTTAACCTACCTCCCATACATCATTAGTTTACACAAAATTTCTAAATAATGTATCCACCAAATGATTTAAGGTTTTAAAAGAAAAAGTCAAGAATTAACTAAATTCGTTCCAATAATTTATTTTCATCAACCTCAAGTGCCTCAGCGATTTTTGACAAAGTTTTTAATGTAACATTTTGATG
>CAVKDD010000192.1:0-3936 GCA_963654845.1 Acutalibacteraceae bacterium
GCATTTGATGTGCAATTTCTTAAAAATTTGGAAAAATTGAGTATCAAATTAAGAAAATAAAAATGTTAGTAGAGATTTTATATCTTAAGTTAGATAAGTTATCGAAAATCTATTAGCATAGAGATTGTTTAGGAAAAACATTGTCTAAAAAGTCATAAACTGGAGACGAGGGGAGTTGAACCCCTGTCCAAAATGGATAAAAATAAACCTCTACATGTGTAGATATTTATTTGCTCAACTAATTCAGGAAAATATCAAAACCTGACAAATTAGCCCTAGGTTTTATTTATGGGAAACTCTAAACCCCTGACAGTTATCTTGATGCAGCCACTGCCAATCACTGCACTGCGTCTTGCATAATGGACCCAAATAACCGGCAAGCTGGGCTATATGAGTAGCTATTCATCAAGTGACTACGCTGCTAAAGCATAAGCTCTAGAGAAGTCTGCTTCGATTACATTATTTTTAGCATTTAATTTGTTTTGCTCGTTGATAACCGAGAACAGCGCTCGGACACGCAATCTATTTTCACCAAACATCCTGTCAAATCCAAAACGTCCCCATGGTGTTGTTAATGTTCAATTTCTCTCATTATAACGGGTTATTCCTATTTTTTCAAGTGGCTAATTAAGAACCCCTAACGAAAACCTGATTTCTGACAGTCTAAACCTGTGTCGGAACTTTTGAAAACTGTGAATCGTACAAGTGACGATAAACTCCACCCTCAATATTTATCAACTCATTATGACTGCCAAGTTCTACCAATTCGCCGTTTTTAATTACCGCAATTCTATCGGCATTTTGAACCGTTGTCAATCTATGTGCAATTACAAAAACCGTTCTATCTTTCATCAGATTTTCTATCGCCTGTTGAACAATTTTTTCCGCTTCATTATCCAACGCACTGGTTGCCTCGTCCAAAATCAAAATCGGTGCATTTTTCAAAAAGGCTCGAGCAATTCCGATTCTTTGTTTTTGTCCGCCTGAAAGTAAAACGCCACGTTCACCGATATTTGTATCCAGTCCCTTATCCAAGCTCTTTATAAAATCTTCCAAATAAGATTCCTTAATCGCAGCGTTTAGTTCTTCTTGAGTTGCATTCAATTTGCCGAGCATAATATTTTCACGAATTGTTCCCGAGAACAAAAAATTATCCTGAAATACAACCGAAATATTATCTCTCAAAGATTCCAACGTCAAATCTTTTACGTTAACTCCGTCAATCAAAATACTACCCGATTTCACATCATAAAATCTCGGAATAAGGTTGACTATCGTACTTTTGCCACCGCCTGAATTACCGACAAGTGCAAAGGTTTCGCCTTTTTCAACCGTGAAATTAATGTTCTTCAAAACAGGTTTATTTTTCTTATATTCAAATTTAACCTCTTTAAACTCGATAGTATTATGTAATCCGTCCAACTTTTTCGCATCAGGTTTATTTTTGATTTTCGGAATTGCATCAAGTTGTTTGATTACTCTTTCCAAAGCCAACAAAGCGTTTTGCATATTTTTCGCATTGTTGCCCAAAAGTTTAATCGGTGTATAAAGCATAATCAACGCAGTAATAAATGAAACGAAATTACCGCTTGTAATTTGACCTTTAACAATCATATAACTGCCCAAACCGATAACAGCGGCAATCCCAAAAGATACGACAATGTGCATCATCGGAGATAACCAACCTGTTTTTTGGGTAATTTTCATATTCAGTCCGAAAACAGTATTCAAATTTTTATTAAAATGTTCGCTTTGGTAATTGTACAAATTGTATGCGGTAACAACTTTATTTCCCGCAAACGCTTCATTATATGCCGTAATAACCTTACCGCCTGCTGATTCTGATTTGTCGGCAATAGCCTTAATCATTGCACGCATTTTTGTTAGCGGAACAACCGCACAAATCAAAACGATAATTGCAATAATTGCCAAAATCCAAGAATTATAAAGCAAAACGCAAACCAACGAAACAGATGAAAATACTCTTGAAATTCCTGTTTTCAGGTTATTTAACAAAGTTCCGCACGCAGTATTAACATCATTATTAAACCAACGAATGATATCGCCTGAAGTTCTTGAATCAAAAAATGCCGCATCTTTGTGCATCAATTTGTTATACAAAGTCATTTTAAAATCATTTGTAACCTTACCCGCAACCCAAGCATTCATATAGGTTGAGAGGTAATTTAACAAGCCTTGAGTTGAGGTAAACGCAATGATAAGCAGTGGAATATACCACGGCGAATGAACGGTTTTATCAACCATTACGATATCCATATAAGGTTTTAGAGAAAGAGCAACAACCGCATCTAGTGAACCGATAGGAATTGCCAAGCCTAAAGCCAAAACCGTTCTGAACCAATATTTTTGAAAATACGGCAAAACTTTAGCATAATTTTTCATCAAGCCGTCTTTATCAAATTTTTGAATTATCTTACCGAATATTTGTTTTATTTCCATTATTTTACCTGAGCCAATAAGCGTTCTGTCAATTTTTCTTCCCAAGCATAAGCGGTTTTAATGCTGTCTTCAAGAGATTTTTCAGGAATCCAACCCAACACTTCTTTTGCTTTTCCGTTATCTGCAATAAGTGTTGCAGGGTCGCCTGCTCTACGGTCTTGAATTTCTACGGGGATTTTTTTACCCGTAACTTTTTCACACGCATCAAAAACTTCTTTTACGCTGTTACCCTCGTTTGTACCAAGATTGAAGAAGTTTGTTTGACCGCCGTTTAGCAAATATTTCAATGCCAAAAGGTGAGCCTTTGCCAAATCTTCAACATTGATATAATCTCTTACACAAGTTCCGTCTTTTGTCTCGTAATCCGTTCCAAACATTTTGAAAGTTTTACCGCCGCCAAAAGTTGATTTCAAAATATTAGGAATCAAGTGAGTTTCATGGTCGTGCCATTCGCCGACTCTATTCAAACTGTCAGCTCCTGCGACATTGAAATATCTCAAACGAACGGATTTTAACCCGTACGCTTTGTCATAATCATCCATAATACTTTCAATCATCAATTTAGTTTTGCCGTAAGTATTGATAGGCACTTGCGGATGTTTTTCATCAATAGGAGTATAAACTGGTTCGCCGTAAGTTGCGGCAGTGCTTGAAAAGACGATTTTCTTAACATCAAATTGCATTGCAACATTGAGTAAATTCAAAGTTCCATACACATTGTTATAATAATATTTTTGCGGATTTCCGACAGATTCGCCGACTTGAGAGTATGCGGCAAAATGGATTATCGCATCAATAGAATGTTTTTGAAAAACTTTTTTAATATCTTCAACAGACGACAAATCACCTTGAATAAAATCAATCACGGAACCTTTGGCAGAAATTGATTTTAAGGTTTCAACAGTTTCGATATGTCCGAGTTCAAGATTATCAAAAATTACAACGTTATAACCTGCTTCAATCAACGCAATCACGTTGTGACTTCCGATATATCCTGCTCCGCCTGTAACTAATATATTCATTTATACTTTCCTTTTTCCTTTTTTATTATACACCATATTTTTCCTTCCAACGAGAATTTCTAATCCCTAACTTGACAAGAAGTTTATAAATTTTCGTTCTGAATTGAAAAGTTTTAAATCTTTTCGGGTTTGTTTCGCAATAAATCACGGGTAATTCCAGTGTTCGCAACCCTTTTGATTTCATATATTCTACATAAATCGTAAACAATCTTTCCGCAAGAAATCCGTAAACACGTTTTTGGTAATCACTTCTTGTTTTAACTTCAGTTTGAATTTCCGCTTCCAAATCACCCAAAATATCAAATAACCATTTTGAATATTCATCAAAAATTTCACGCTTTGTCACAAACATATTGTATAAATACATAACATTTGTTTTTTTCATGGTATTTTCTGCAATTTCAGACATTTGCGGATATTTGTTTTTGATAAGCGTTAAAACCTTGTCTAAATC
>CAVKDD010000193.1:0-3914 GCA_963654845.1 Acutalibacteraceae bacterium
ACAGGCTCACACAACTCACCGTAGGTTCGTTGGTTCGCTTTGTAAGAATCTGTTTCCTCTTTTACAGACTAATTGTAACAACTTTTGTTTGAAAAACCCCATACTAAAGTATGAAGTTTTTGGATTTAGATTAAAGTTTTGAAAATAATTGCCGTATATAATAGTAGTTAGGCATGCAGTAAAAGGAAAATTTATGAACAACGATGAGAAGAAAAAGCTTACAGGGGTTTCATTATTTGGTCAAAATGAACAAATTACGGGAACTGACCCGATAGAAGAAATGTTTGCTCTTAATTTGGGTGATTTTATATCTGAATCTTTGATTTCTGAAGATTTGGCTAAAAAAATCAGCATTACGGCAAGCAAAAAAGAAAGATTACAAAATCAGCTTTTAGAACTTATTGATATATATTCATCAAAAAATACTCTATGCGTTTTGAACTTTACTCAAGGCGAAGAACAGGCAATTTACACCTCAATCGCAAAATCTATTGTTGAAATGATTGAAGTCGAAGCTTGTTCAATTTATCTTGTTAAAAATGACGAAATTAAGCAAGTCGGAAGTTCAAACGACCAAAACGAAACAATAAATCTCTCAATTACGGATTTGTTACATAATGACATTATTGAAAAAGATAATTGCACATACATTTCAATGAGAGGTTCGGCTCTTCCTGTCGGCGTTATCGAAATTAAAGACAACAAAAAGACTGACGAAGACTATACCGATTTGGTAATAAGTATTGCAAACCTTCTTGGAACAACAATTACCTTACAAAACGAAATTGAAAACGTTAACCACCTTCTTGCAATACCTGAAACTACAGAAATCGAACTTAAACAGTCAAGAGCAGAATTGACAGCTCTAATCGGTGATTTGTGTGATTTTCAACAAAATTTTGTAGAAGCGTTAGCCAGTGCAGTTGATAAAAAAGGTCAATACACTGTTTCTCATTCAAGAAATACCGCAAAACTTGCAAGAAGTATTTGTAAGAAATTGGGTCTTAATGAAAAGACAACCGACCTTATTTACTATGCAGGTTTGTTGCAAAACATCGGTAAAATCACCTTGCCGGAAAAAATATTTGCAAATAACGGTAAATTATCACCTGAAGAATTACAAAAAATTCAAAGTCACGCAAACATCGGCGTTAACTTATTGATGAACATAAACTTCCTATCAGAAGTTGTACCTTATATTACATACCAAACCGAAAGAGTAAACGGCTCAGGCAAACCTGAAGGATTGAAAGGTCAATCAATTCCACTTGGTTCAAGAATTATTGCGGTGGCTGATGCGTATTCGGCAATGACTTCTGACAGACCGTACAGAAAAGCAATGCCCGCTGAAAAAGCCTTAGACATTATAACGTCCGAAGTAAACGAAAAATGGGATTCAGATGTTGTTAATGCACTAATTCAAGTGACTAAGTAATCAGTAAATAAAGACACTAACTACAAACCCTTTCATCACAAAATGAAGGGGTTTAATTTTGCTCTACCAAGGATAATCGTTTGCGATTTTCCACCCGTCAATTTGAATCAATAAACTGCAACCGTCACCTTTAACATATCCAACTTGTGTTGAAGCATTTACATTACAAGTTCCCATATTTGCCCCTAACAAATACGTTCTGTCTTTATGACTATAATGATTCATTGCCCAGTGAGAATTTTCGTTTGACCTGTCCGACCCCATAGTCAAGCCATAATCAGGCGTAATCGAAAAAGTAAAAATATCCTTGCCAATCATATTAGGTTTTAGTTTTCCGTTCATATCAACACGAAGTTTTGTTGAATACCCGTTATCTGTTCCTGATGTCGAAACATGTACAATTTCACCACTAACAAGAGTATAATCAACCGTTTTATTTCTGTTCAAATGAACATGTGAATCACTTAATGAAACACCGTCCAAATCATGAATTTCCGTAAACTTGTCGTTTTTAGAAAGTTTTAAATAAGGCACAAGATATTTATCGGCAAAGGTATCAGAAGCAATCGTATAGTCCCAACTTGCACAGTCACCGTTTTCCTGCTCGGAAAGTTTAACCCCGTTAGAAAGCACGCTATACACCCACTGCAACTGTGCCACCACTTTCTTCTTTTGATAATTGGCAAGGGTCGGCATGGTCATTGCCGCAACAACGCCGATTACGCCAAGAGTAATCAAGACTTCCGCCAAAGTAAACCCTTTATTAAACTTTTCCTTTTGCACGATTTTGTTTCCCTCTCAATTAAAACTTTGTTCTAATATTAGCACGGTTTGTTCTTAATTTAGCACTAAAATCATAAATATGCAAGAAGGTTACACGACAAATAAAAAAACACTGCAAAAGGCACTTTCGGAGATTATTCGGCAACACCGACAGGCTCAAATGAAATCTATAAGTATTGTTTCCGATGAAATTGGTATGACAAAATCAATGTGGGCTGATTTGGAAAAAGCCATTAAAGACCCGCAACTGACAACCTTATGGCGAATTTCCGAAGGCTTAAACCTTCCGCTATCAACAATTATTATCGAATTAGAAAATAAACTCGGAAATGATTTTTCACTCATAAGCTAAAAAGCGACACCAAAATGTCGCTTTTTTTATTATTCAAAACTTTGAAGTTCTCTTATTTTGTTTCGATATACTCAACATTTGGAGTATATTCTGATTCGTTTTTGGAAATATTCAATTTATTAACGATATTTGCACGTTTTTTACGGAACAACATATCCACAAAGGCTTCCAAACGAGTAACAAAACCTGCTTCACCTGTTTGTTCGTCAATAGTCAAATTCAACAAAGGTTTGTTAAATTGTTTTGCACGTCTTGTAATACGTTCCACCATCAACGAATCAGGACCGCAACCAAACGCCGTAATAGTAATTACACCGTCAATTTTGTTATCCTTCATAAAATGACCTGCAGTACCTGTCATTTCGTCTTCGTTAGCCCAGTATTTGTCGTTACCCAAACTTGTAATACCTTCGTCAAGTTGTTCATCAGATAATTGCAAGGATGTACTAACCTGTACGTCCATTTTTTCAAGTTTATCAAAAATCTTCATACAAACACGTTCGTCATAAATATTATATCCGTGACCAACTAAAGCTACAGAAATCGGATATTCTTTAGCCTTGTTTGTAATAACAACTTTACCTTGCAAAGCATAACTCAAGGCTTTTGTATATGACATTCCTGATTTTGTCATAACGTGGAAATTGTTATAACATCTCCAGCCCGCTTTTGAAGCCTTTTTAATTTTTTCCATATCGGTTATGCCATAAGGTTTAACAGCCTCAGCTAAGAAATCATACAAACCGTGATTTTTTGCTGATTTGTCCAAAGTTGCTTCAATCATTGTAAACGGTTGCTTAACTACATTTCTTACCAAATCCGGCAATCCTCTGATTTTTGAACAGTTATAAATCTTGTTATCAATAGATTGCAAAGACGGTACAAAAATTTTATCAACGCCTTTATTTAATAAATTCAAAATATGTCCGATAAAAACCTTAATCGGCAAACAGGTTTCGGTAACTACAAGTCCCGCACCTGCTGACATTGTTTGTTTTGTCGTAACGTCAGACAATACGATTTTTATACCTAAATCGTTAAAAAATCCGAAATAGAACGGATAATTATTGTAAAAAGACATTGCTCTAGGAATGCCTATAACTTTTTCTTCAACTACATTTGATTTTTGCATGCTTAAATCCCTAATTAAATGTTACTACTTATATAATACTCCAAATAAAATTTTTTTGTCAGTGAGTGACAAATTTATTACAATAAAATATTTATCTTAATATTTCTTCATATTTGAACAAAAAAAGGCAATTTTCACAAACAAAAATACTTTATTAGAATATAAGGAATATTTAGGATAATAATTTCTTACAGGAATAGGATAACAAATAC
>CAVKDD010000194.1:0-3901 GCA_963654845.1 Acutalibacteraceae bacterium
GCACCGATTAAATCACGAATATTAAAAGTATAAACACTTCGCACAAAACGGAATTTGCTTTTGGTATATTTTGTATCGGAAGAAATAACGGTAATTTTATGTCCGTATTCACGCAATTTTGCCACCAAAACGGACAAAATCGCCTCATCACCAAAGTTTTTGAAGCCAAAATACCCTGACAAAACAAATCTTTTTTTCTTCATACTAAACCCCGTTTTTATAAATTTCAAAGACCTCATCATAATAAGGGACAGATTTTATCGCACCAATACCTTGAGCCTGCAACCCTGCCGCAATAGAAGCAATTTTAGCGGATTCTGACGGTGAATACCCTTCAGTTACGGAATGCAAGTACGCTCCGTTAAACGCATCCCCTGATGAAGTTGTATCAACAGTCGTTTCGGTATAGAAAGGAACAAAAATCGTACTTTGATTGCTATTAACGTAATATCCCTTTTCCTTGCTTGATTTTACAATAATTGTATCAATTCCGTAATCAGTCAGGCGTTTTATAGCCTGTTCAACAGATTCCAATTCGTATAACGTACGAATATCGTTATTTTCGCTGATAAACAAAATATCCGTCAACGGTAAAATTTCCGCAATATATTCTCTTGCCTCGTCTTCTGAGGATAAAAGTTTTGAAAAATTAGGGTCATACGCTGTCAAAACCCCGTTTTCTTTGGCAACCTCAAAGGCTTTTTTCACGGCTTCTCTTGCCTGAATTGACAAGGACATCGTAACCCCTGAAGCATAAACCACCTTTGCTGATTTTATATAATCCTCATTAATATTATCTATCGACAATTTTGCAGGTGCAATTTTCTTTCTGTAATGAGCAAACTCTTTGCCTTCCCCTGCAACCCTTGCGACAAAATAAATTCCGTTATTGTCCTCGGTACAGGTAACAAAAGAAGTGTCCAAGCCTTCTTTTTCCCAACTTTTTACCAAAAATTGTTTAAAAACATCATTACCAAGACATGTAATAAAGCCGACTTTTGATTTTAGTCTGCTTGCTGCAACTGCGACCACCAACGAATCTCCGCCGTAATATTTGTGCAAACATTCGGCATCTTCCAATTTTTGATTAGAAGATAATTCTATCAAACTTTCGCCAATAGTAATAATATCCAAAGATTTCTCTGACATTAGTTTAATTGCTCCAATAATTCTTTTGTGCGTTTTGTAATTTCGGCATAAGAGTCAACACCCGTCAAGTTTCTGCCGACACCGACTGCCAACGCACCTGCTTTTAAATAATCGGCAACTTCATGGAGTTTGACATCACCTTGAGGAATAATATTCAAAAACGGCATCGGTCTGAGTAAGTTTTCGATATATTCAACGCCGCCCATTGCCGTAATCGGATAAATTTTCACAACAGGAATTCTTGATTTCCATGCAAGATAAGCTTCATTTGCGGTTGAAGTTCCAGCAATAAACGGAAGTTGTTTATCCTTTGAAATCTTCAACAAATTATGTTGAAATATCGGTGAAGAAATTATTTTAGCCCCCGAATCAATCGCAGCCTGAGCCTGCAAAGAAGTAATAATTCCACCTGCACAAATTATCGCTTTGTCGGCAACCTTGCTGATTGCATTGAAAATTCTCGGTGCTTCCACATTAACTTCCATAACATCAAGTCCACCGTCAAGTAGTGCGTTAACCTTTGCTATAACGTCTTTTTCGTCCGTACTTCTGATAATAGGAAATACTTTGTTTTCCTTTAGTTTTTTTGTTAAATCAAAATTCATAATCTTCCCTTTTCTCAAACTTTATTATATCATAAAATAAATAACCTGTAGGGAGATGTGTATGAAAAAATTTAAAAACTTTTGGTTTTATGCCGGTGCTTTTTGCATATATTTAATACTGACGGTAATCTTTTCGACAATAGCGGCAATATTTTTAACCAAACCGGTTTACGGATTTTTGGTAAGAAATTTTGTTTCCAACAGTAAAAATTCCTCACAAAACACAATTATTATCGCATTTGATGATAGAACCGCAGAAAAATATACAAATTGGGATTCTTCAAGTACACTGGCGGATTTGCTGGATTATTTTTACACCTACACCAAAAACAACAGCATAGCACTTGATATAAGCAACCAAAAACACAATCCGACAAACGAAGGAATGGTTAGAAAACTTGATTTTCTAAAGAAAATGCCAAATCTGACCACAGGTTTTACTCCGTCAAAAGACAGTGACCAAAACAAACCGACCTTTGAAAGCTTCAAAAATAACCAAAAATTAAACGTAAAAATAGTAGGCAAAGATATTTATCCTAAAAGATTTTTCGGGATTGAAAACATTTCAGAATATCTTGCCGCTCAAAAAATCAATTTAGGTTCAGTTTATTTTAAGGAAGATGAAGTAACTCACCAAGTATATAATTCCGAATACCTCGTAAGAATCGGTGAGGATTTTTACCCGTCCTTAGCGTTAAAAACCTACCTTTTGGAAAACGACACAAACGACATAATTTTAGACAATTATAATATAATTATCCCTAAAACAGGACAAAAAATTCCTATAACGGTAAGCAAAGAAGGGCTGATAAAAACCCCGCTTTGGTTTTATTCAAACCTTGAGGGTATAACTTATTCGCACAGTTCAATTTCAGCCTACAGAATCCTTGACACTTACTACGCATTAAAAAAAGGAATTACCCCGCAAAATCACCCTGAATTATACGATTTGAACAGTAAAAATCCGTTATACGACCCTGAACTTTTCCAAAATAAAACCATCTTTATCGGGGATAACATTACAGGCCCGTCCGCCGATGTGGTAAAAACACCGATTAGCGAACGCCACCCGGGAGTTGACGTTCAGGCAACCGCCTATGACAATTTATGTTTTGGCGATTTTTTGCAAAAAGACGGCTTGCTTGTTTTAGCACTTGATTTGTTCTCGTTTTTAATTCTTTCAATTTTAGTATTTGGAATAATTTTAAAAACAAAAGTTTTCAAAGGCTTGCTATCAATTATCGGTCTGAATTTTGTATATTTTATTGCGGTAATAATTCTTGCACTTTGCGGAATTATCACAAATCCGGTAATCCCGATTAGTGCCGAGATTATAACCTTTGTCTTTGGGTATTCGTTCAAATTCATCACAGAAAACAGAAACAAAGAAAAAATCAAACAGGCAATGGGTAAATATTTATCCCAAGACATTATGAAAAATGTCGTAAATAACATTGACGACCTCAAACTCGGCGGGAAACGTGCAATAGTAACGGTTTTATTCTCCGACATCAGAGGATTTACGAGTATGAGTGAAAAAATGTCAGCGGAAGACGTTACCAAAATTCTAAACGAATATTTTACCGAAATGGAACCTATAATCACTAAATATAACGGCGTTATTAACAAATTTATCGGAGATGCGGTTATGGCAATTTTCGGTGAGCCTATTCAAGACCTTAACCATCCTGTGAATGCGGTTCGTTGTGCTTACGAAATGTTACAAAAAGTTGCTTACCTGAGAGAAAAATGGTTAATGGAAGGCAAACCTAAAATTGAAATCGGTATCGGAATTTGTACGGGTGAAGTATTTATCGGAAATATCGGCTCAGAAGCCCGCATGGAATACACCGTAATCGGCGACACCGTGAACCTTGCAAGCAGAATTGAAAGTTTCAACAAGGTATATAAAACTAACCTGCTTGTCAGCAGTTCGACCTACTCGTACATTTCAGATGTTGCGGATGTTATCAAAATTAATGAGGTTAAAATTCGAGGAAAAGCACAAAAGATGAATATTTACGAAGTCTTACGAATAGAAAAACCGAACAAATAACCACTCAAAATTTAAACACAAATAAAAAACAGGCTCGGAAAAATTAGATTTTCAAAGCCTGTTTTTAAATATCTTTCAAGCTATATTATAG
>CAVKDD010000195.1:0-3891 GCA_963654845.1 Acutalibacteraceae bacterium
GGTATGGTATGGTATGGTGTGGCGGGGCGAGGTGAGGGCAAATTTTGCTTACAAAAGTTTTTTATAAACTTGTAAGTCAAATTTAAAAATTGTATGGGGAAAATTCAATTTGTTCTGCAATCGCAATAAAAGGTCATTTATTGTTGCGGATAAGTTTGGCTTGTTTACAAAAGTCTGAAAAAGGAAAGGAAAAAACATGGCAGAAACTTATTTGTGGCAAGGCGTGCCAAATCAAGGTTACAACAAATACGGAAAAGGCATTATCGGACCGGGAAGTAAAGAATCATTAACTCGGGCAGCCAATTTTCATGCAGGTGCTCCTGCTGGGACGACATATCCTGTAACCGACCCAAATTTGATTACAAAAATTGAGGTTTTGAACAAGCCTACAAAAATTCCAAATCGTTGGGGTGGCGTTGGTACAGACTACCGAATGCAACGTGGTGATTTGCGAATGACCTACGGTAAACAAGATATTGAATATATGGACGACCGTTGGAAAAAGCCAGCTGAAGCAAGGGGACAATCAAAATTGTTAGACCAAGCTGGCAGCGTTGAGGTAAAATTGATGGGCGAAACCCACCGTGATGCTAAGACAGGTGAATATTTGTTTGACAAGTTGAAGCAAAGAGGTGCGACCTTCTCAGCGGTAAAAGATGCAAATATCGGTGTTACAATTCCAACTACTGAAATGACACATATTTTGAGTACGGAAGCGGCTAAAACAGGAGCGGCGGCTACTGAATTAAAACCGGGTATGGTAATTGCTCATGATGCCTCAGGTGTTTATTCTCCACCGTTAAAAACATTATTGAAAAAGAATAAACCTACAGATGAAGCGGGTAAAGTCGTTTACAATAAATTGACCAAGTTCCAACACGTTCAAGATTTGGCAACTAAATACGCCAAAGAAGGACAAATTCCTGCCGAAAGTGCGGAAAAATATATCGCAAAAGCGTGGAAGTTTATTCAAAAATGGGCAACTAAAGCAATTTAATGACAAAGTTTTTGTATGCGGCACGGGGTTGATTTCAACCCCGTGCCTCTCTATTTTAGACTGTTTGCGGAGCTTTCTGTCGCATTAAATAATTTCTAAAAATCCCCTGATTTTGAAAAATAATCTGTTTATTATACAATTAGGGTATGAATTTAGATAGCCAAATAGATAGCATTTTATCACCCATTGCAAATAAAATTTCAGGTTTAATTTTTTCACATGTAACGATTCACGGCGTTCGTGTGGAATTTCTTATAATTTTATTAATGGTGGCGGCTTTGTATTTTTCCTTCAGAACCCGTTTTATCGGCTTTTGGGGGTTCAAACACGCAATAAGTTTAATCACAAAAAAATACAAACATGATGATACAATCGTTCGCAAAAAACACGGTGAAGTTTCATCCTTTCAGGCTTTGACGGCGACAATTTCGGCATCTGCAGGCATGGGCAATGTTGTAGGTTCGGCTTTGGCGGTTTCTGTCGGAGGTCCGGGGGTAATTTTTTGGATGATTGTTGCGGGAATTTTCTCAATGGCGTTGAAGTTTGCCGAAGTTTTGCTTGGTATAAAATTCAGACAGATTAATAAGGACGGCACCTCGTCAGGCGGACCGATGTATTATATAATTAACGGGTTGAGAGCTCCGTGGATAAAACCTTATGCTCCGTATTTGGCGAAAATTTATGCTATTTGCTGTGTTTTTGCAATGATTGGCGGTTGGAATTTGTTTCAAATCAATGCGATAACTACTCAAATTTCAAACGTTACGGGCTTGTTTGCCAACGAACGTTGGATTTTCGGTGTAATCGTTGCGGTTATTACCTATATTACGGTTATCGGCGGGATTAAATCAATAGGAAAATTTACCTCAAAGGTTACGCCTGTAATGTGCAGTTTGTATGTGCTTTCGGCGTTTATAATTTGCGTGTTGAATATCCACCATATTCCGCATACTTTTGCCTTGATTATAAAAGAAGCGTTTAAGCCGAGTGCTGTCGGGGGCGGAGTTTTCGCTTGTATGTTGTGGGGGTTCAGACGAGCAATGTTTGCGAATGAGGCGGGTCTTGGTACTGCTCCGATTGCGTTTTCGGCGGTCAAAACGAGTAAGCCCGTTGCTCAGGCATTTATTGCTATGTTGCAACCGTTTGTAGATACCGTAATTGTCGGTTCTGCGACTGCATTTATTATCGTTGTTACGGGTGCATATTTGAACGCAGGCGGGTTGGTCGGAATTGAATTGACTTCAAAGGCTTTTGCTACCGTTTGCCCGTTCTTCCCTGTATTGTTGACCTTTATGGCTGCAAGCTTTGTTTTGTCAACGATGCTATGCGGTTCGTATTACGGGACAAAAAGTTGGACGTTTTTGTTTGGTGAATCTAAATTTACAACAAGAACTTTCCAAATTATTTATTGTTTATTTATCATAATCGGTTCTGCTATGAATTTGAAAAGCGTTGTGAACTTGTCTGATGCGTTCACGTTGTTTTTGGCTGTTCCGAATTTGATTGCAGTATTTTTATTATCTGATATAATAATGAAAGAATTAAAACGTTATTGTATCAAGTATAACGTTGGATTTTTCAGAAAAGAAAATGATTAATCATATTAATTAATAAATAAGGAGAAAGCGAACTAATGATTAAAAAGGGATGTTTGGATATAGTCGAGGCAAAATGTCAAAACTGTATGGATTGTGCTTTGGGCAGCACTCGTAATAATATTGTGTTTTCTGACGGCAATCCCGAAACCGCAAAAATTGTTCTAATCGGTGAAGCACCGGGTGAAACAGAAGATGAAACAGGCACTCCGTTTGTTGGTAGAGCGGGTAAATTGTTAAACCAATTCTTGGAAGAAGCGGGAATTTCACGCCAAGATGATTTGTATATTATAAATACCGTAAAATGTCGTCCGCCTGAAAACCGTGTTCCGACTGATGTTGAAAAATCAATGTGTTCAAAATATATGACTGCACAAATTGATATTATGAACCCGAAAGCGATTATTTTCTGCGGAGCAACTTCTCTAAAATCTTTCTGGCATGATAAAAAGGTTCAGATTTCAAAGGTTAGAGGAAATTGGTTCAATGTAAATATTAATGGCAAAGATTATAGAGCAATGGCTATATTCCACCCGTCATACCTGTTGAGAAACCACTCAATGGAAGAAGGGTCACCTAGAAGATTGATGCAACAAGACTTGGCAACAATCAAGTCTGAAATCTTGGGTGATACACAGGTGTGTCCCAGCTGCAACCCTTTCAATAAGGAAATGGCTATGGTCTAGCCAAAACTTGAAATTTGTTTCATATTCACGCACAAAAGATACGGTAAAATAATTACCGTATCTTTTGGTTTTGTGATAGGTGTTCAATGTTGATAATATGATTGAAAAATTTGGTAGGCTCACCAATCTGTCATTCCGGACTCCGATCCGGAATCTGTATTAAACAGATTCTGAATAGGCTAAAAATCACTTTTCGTAAACTCAAAAGATTTTTTAAGCCTTTCAGAATGACGAACCACTTGGTAGATTATTCAAATAGTCATGCTGAACTCGTTTCAGTATCTCTTCCAAAATCAAAGTAAAGCAAAAGATAAAGGTCAAAATTTTTTGTAAAATAATGTTCCCCACTTGCGGTGCTAGTTCGAACCAATGAGCGAAGCGAATTGTGTGAGACTGTATGCCGTATGGCTGGAACCGAAATCTTTGATTTCGAAGGGGGGAAAATAATCAAAATAAAGCAAAGGATAACGTCCTTAAAACTCTTATTCTGTAACATTTCTTCACAAAAGTCCTCAAATATGCGGAATGTTAAGAATGTAAATATTCTTTCAAAATCGTTGAAACCCTTGATATAATTCCTTTATGGTATGGTATGGTATGGTGTGGCGGGGCG
>CAVKDD010000196.1:0-3869 GCA_963654845.1 Acutalibacteraceae bacterium
AGAAAATTACGTTTCGATTTCATCTCAACTTATTTTCTAGTCAGTTCAGGGTGACTTATTACTTTAAATACTCGGTTATGTCGTTTTGTCTTCCTTAGCATCCCCAAAAATCCTGCAACAAAACTTCACAAAAACGTAAATGTAACGAAATGTAAATTTGAATTTAAAATGGCGGAGTCGCTTGATATAATTGCTTTATGATATGATATGATATGATGGGATGGGTGAATTGTGCTAAAGTCGGCTAAAAATAGTGCCGACACTCACTAAGTAACGCAAAAATCGAAAGTGAGTTAAGGCACAATGGCAGATTTGAATGTAAGCAATGTAGGGAAAAATCAAGTTCAATTAAGCACTTTAAAAGCAGGTCTAAAGGAAGAAGACTTAAAAACCGACAAAGAAAAGTCAATCTTTAAATCAATAGATAAAGACGGCAATGGCGTGTTGGATGCGGACGAATTGAAACAATTTGCCCAAGCAATGGACAAGTCAAATGATGACATTGCAACAAAGAAAGAAGCAAAGGCTTACATCAAAGAAAACGACTTAAAAGGCGTTAAGAAAAAAGACGTAATCAAATTCTTAGAAAACAATAATATTAATACTGATGACGTCAAAGATACACAAGTAATTGAACAAGACGGTCAAAAACTTGTACAGGTTGAATATAATGACGGCAGAAAAGAAACAATCAAACCTGATAGAGCAACTGACGTTACACAAACCGATGCCGAAGGTAATACCGTAACAGAAAGCAGAGATAAAGATAAGAATTTAACTCAAAAAACTACAGTTGCTACAAACGGAGATAAAACAACCGTTGATTATGAAACAACAGTTGACGCAAACGGCAATCCTGTTCCTAAAAAAGAAACAAGCGTAACAGAAGACGGCAATAAAACTACCGAAACAAATTATGAAGCAGGTAAAAAGGTTGAAACCACAGAAACCGTAACTTCAGAAGGCTCAAGAACCGTTATAAAATATGATGATAAAGAAAATCCTGAATCAGCAACAAAAACACAAGGTTGGAACGAAAGCCAATATACATACGTTGACGGCAATCCGAGAGAAACTTCAAGAGTTGAAAACAAGGGTCAAGATAACCAAAGAACAACAAATTTCACTTATGACGATGAAAACGGCACAGTAACAAGTGTTGCAACAGAAGCAAGCGTAAACGGTACAAAAACAACGACTACCGTTAAAAAAGACGAAGAAAAACTTTCAGAAACCATTGTCGATGGCGATAAAACCACCACTACAACTAAAAATGCCGAAGGTGACGGATACACACAAGTTATCCAAGACGGTGACAATTCAACAACTACAAACCAATTAAATAATGAAGGACACAGATTGACATCAACAAAAGTTGTTGACGGTAAAGAATATACTTTGAATTACGATGGTCAAGGCAATACAACTGGAATTATTGTTCAAAACGGTGAATCACCTGCAAGTATTGCTCAAAAATTCGGTTGTACTGAAAAAGATTTAAGAGAAGCAAACCAAGATGTTTTGGGTGATAAAAAATATTTTGACGTAGGTGCTGAAATCAAAATTCCGAGAGAATTGGAAGCTGACGACAAGGCATTGCAAGGCAGAAAATCATCACAAGAAGCAAAGGCAGAATTTGCAAGAGATGAACAGATTAGAGCTCAAAAAAGAGCCGAAGCCAAAGCAAGACAAGCAGAAGCAGCAGCTAAAAAGGCTGAAGCAAAAGCAAGAGATAAAGCACTTAGAGAAGATTTGGGCTTGATAAACTATAAAGGTGCAGGCGAAAAAGTACAAGGCGATTTTTATAAAAACGGTAAGAAAAGTCGTAGCCAAACTTTTACAAAAATCGGTAATGCAACACAGGGCAGAACGATTTGTCAGGATAAATCAGGCAAAATCTATGTAGTTGCACATAATGGCGTTGTTTTGAAAGAAACTTGGGTAAACGTCAGTGCACACAGAGATGTTCAAGTTGTCGGAAACCGTAGAGTTGCGGTTGAAAAGGGTGCAAGAGACGGACACGGCAGAAAAACTGTATATGACGGTGACGGAAATGCACATGTAATGTCACACGATAACAAGATTTTGAAAAAAGAATATGTAGCAAAATCAGATAAATCGGATGCAATCAGAAAAGACAGTAAGACTGCACAACAGGCAACAGTTGAGATGATGGATTCTCAATTAAATTCGGCACAGGCGGCATTTGACCAACAGATGAAGGAAGACGGTTGGGCAGGCGATGTTGCGGACGGCGTTTCTAAAATTTGGGGCAGTGATAATACTGCGGACAAAGTAAGAAAAGACTTGGCAGAACAAAAATCTAATATTAATCAACTAAAAGCTGCCGCAAAACAAGGTGACGGAGCATTCAGAGCTAAATTCAAACAGATATATGGAGATGATGTTGAATATAACCCAAAAGCTATTGCAGATTACTACATGAACCCAACTGAAGCAAATTATGCAAAAGCATTTGGTACAAAGAATAATATAGGACAACGAGTTGCAAAATACAACGAATCTCAACAAACAGGGGCTGCAGCTGTTAAAACAGTAACAAAAATAGCAGTTGGTATTGCCGTTGGTGCTGCAACAGGTGGTACAGGTTTGGTAGCGATGGGCGTTGCCGCCGCAGGTACGGCAGCAGCTTCTGTTGCGGTTGAAGAAACTGACAGAATGAAGATGACCCAAGTGGTTAAAGAAGGTAAAGTTGAATTTAGAGAAGGAACTAATCATACCGAAATTTTAAAAGGTGCCGCATGGGACGGTGCTTCCGTTTTAGCAGGCGGTGCCGTTGGTAAAGTTGCAGGCTCATTGGTTAAAGGTAGTCAAATTGTAACTGCAACAGGAAAAACTGTTGAACATTTGTCAATGGGGCAAAGAGTCGCTAGAGGTACTATAAATGTAACCGGTGATGTTGTTTTTGGTGCAGGACAAGAATATGTTGAAACAGGCGATGTGACTATAAAAGGTGCTTTATTAAATGGTGCTACAGGTTTAGTCGGTCAGGGTGTACAGTCAAGATTTGTTCAAAAATACGGTAAAAAGGTTAAAGACGGACTGGAAAATGCAGGTTCAAAAATAAAAACTAAAACTTCTGATGTTATTCATAAAGGACAAGAAAAATTCAATATGAATAAATCTACAAATTCAGGCAGCACAGGTTCTGTGACTTCCGAGCCTTTTGAAAGTGGTACAACTACGAGAATTATTCGACCACAGGCGGAAAACCCGAAAGTTTCATCAGGTGAAAATAAAACGCAAAGTTCTACAACTACCAAGATTGTTCGACCGCAATCAGATGATACAACACTTCCGCCATTTGAGAAGAGAACACAAACTTCTTCTAATAGTGCAATTAACAACAAATATGAACGAGTTATGGAAAATTTAGACAAGGCAAATTCTTTTGATGAATTAAAAGCCGCAAATAATGCTTTAAAAGGTATTCCATTAACAAGAGAGCAGGAAAAACTTTTGCAAAATACAATAAATAATAAAAAAGATGATTTGATTGCGACAGTTCGTAACGGAAAAGTCAATGCTTCTTCTAAAAAAGGTATCGGGGATGCAACTTTGAGCGGACACAATAAAGCTATTGATTTTGCCGATACTTATGAGGTTTCTGATAATGCGACTTTGAAATTGAGTAAATCTTATAGTATAGATTTGCGTGATAAAGATATAAAAGCTAAGTTAAATAATTTAAAAGACGGTGAAATTTTAGTCGTTGGACGTGGAGAAAATTCAGATATTCAGGTTCCGGAAGAATTTACTGATGTTTCCCGTTCGCATTTGATTTTAGAAAAAGTAAACGGCAAAATTTATGCTTCCGATATTTCCTTGAATGGTTCAAGTCTTACAAG
>CAVKDD010000197.1:0-3824 GCA_963654845.1 Acutalibacteraceae bacterium
TGTTATACCTTGATATAAAGAGACCCTGAAACGAGATTCAGGGTGACTTTTTTGTTTTGTTTTTGAATTCTTTTCAGAAGGTCGAGCTACTTTATAAGCCCACCAAAAAGCCTGCTGACTTTTTTATACTTACTTCTTTCCGTTTTGTTGTTGGTAAAGCTGTTTACGTTTCTTTTGTATTTCGGGATTGGCAAGATAATCTTCGTACTTCATTTGGTAATTCAAATATCCGTTCGGAGTAATTTCAATAATTCTGTCCGCAACGGTGTTGATAAATTGGTAATCTTGCGAAGTGAACAAAACAGTTCCAGTATAATCAATCAGGGCATTGTTTAGCGAGGTAATTGCTTCCAAATCCAAGTGGTTTGTAGGTTCGTCAAACAGAAGAACATTGCTTTCTTCAATCATTGTTTTTGCAAACATACATCTGACTTTTTCGCCACCTGACAATACTTTTACTGATTTTTCGGCATCTTCGCCCGAAAATAGCATTCTGCCCAAATAACCTCTCAAAAAGCTTATATGTTGGTCTTGAGAATACTGTCCGAGCCATTGGATAAGGTCTTTGTCAGATTCAAAATATTCGTTGTTATCCTTCGGGCAGTACGAATGCGTTGCGGTAACGCCCCAAGTTACCGTTCCTTCGTCAGGTTGCATTCTGCCTTCCAAAATTTCAAATAATGCCGTTGTTGCGTTTTGATTATCTGAAATGAAGGCGATTTTTTCACCCTGTCTGACGTCAAAAGATAAGGCTTTTATCAATAATTCATTGTTTAAAGTTTTCTTCAAGCCGTGAACATTCAGGACATCTTTTCCCGGAAGTTTTGAATATTTGAAATAAATGCTCGGGTATTTTCTTGTTGAAGGTTTGATATCTTCAAGTGTTAATTTTTCAAGCATATTTTTTCTTGAAGTTGCTTGTTTTGCTTTTGAAGCATTTGCACTAAATCTTGCGATAAATCTTCTAAATTCTTCCGCTTTTTCTTCGATTTTTTTGTTGCGTTCTTCTTTTTGCTTCATAATCAAAGCACTTGCTTGTGTCCAAAAAGAATAGTTACCCGTGTAAAGTTGAATATTTCTGAAATCAATATCCGCAATGTGTGTACAAATTCTGTCCAAAAATTTTCTGTCGTGCGAAACTACAATGACGGTATTTGGAAAATCAATCAAAAAATCTTCAAGCCAAGTGATTGTAGCCAAATCCAAGTGGTTTGTAGGTTCATCGAGCAACAAAATATCAGGAGTACCAAAAAGTGCTTGAGCAAGCAATACTCTGACTTTTTCGTTACCTGTAAGGTCTTTCATCTGTGAATAGTGCAAGTCTTGCGGTATTCCTAAATCATTAAGTAATGAGGCTGCATCCGATTCGGCTTGCCAACCGCCCATTTCCGCAAATTCCGTTTCTAAATCCGCAACTCTTAAACCGTCTTCATCATTGAAATCAGGCTTCATATAGAGTGCATCTTTCTCTTTCATAACATCATAAAGATGTTTGTGACCCATAATAACCGTGTCAATAACCGTATATTCATCAAATTCAAAGTGGTTTTGTTTTAATACGGCAATTCTTTGACCTTTTTTGATGTGAACATAACCGCTTGTCGGTTCAAGTTCACCTGATAAAACTTTTAAAAAGGTACTTTTTCCCGCTCCGTTTGCACCGATTAAGCCGTAGCAATTTCCTTGCGAGAATTTTATATTAACGTTTTCAAATAGGGGTTCGGTACCGAAACGTACCGTCAAATTTTCTGTAGTAATCATAATGTTTAGATTATATCACAAAAAAATAAGACCCTGCAAATTTATGCAAGGTCTTACTTTAGTTTATTGTTTTGTGATTAAACAGAAGCCAAAACTTTTCCTCTTTCAAGTTGAAGAGTTACTGTTGTGATATCACAAACTGAGCTTGGTCCAAAGTATTGGATAGCACCAGGGAATAAATATCTGTCATTCATTGCCCAGTCTTCTCTGTTTTCTTCTAATTGTTTGAATACAGGTCCGTCAAGTTTAACCAAAGCTTTTTGGATAACCGGTTTCATTTCACCGTGACGTTTTTCCATGTTCATCATCATAGTAAGAGGAATACCGCCTGCAATCCATTCATCAGCAGGTTGAGTAAGATTTCTTACTGAAGACAAGTAACCTGTCAAACCGAAGTTAATCAAAGCAAATGCGTTGTAACCTAATGAGTAGCAATAGTCAGCATCAAAGTTTGAAGGGAATGCACAACGACCTTCATAACCGAAGAAGTGTGATTGTGAAGAGAATTTACCTGTGAATTTACCTTCTGCTTTTAGTTTGCTTAATTTTGCAGAAATCATTTCGATTAACAATTTTTCTGTTTCGATTTTTGAAACTTGAACGTTACCGTGCGGGTCTCTGTCTGCAAGTAATTGAGATTTGATTAATGCTGGTAATGATGCGTAAACTTTTGCATTTTCGCTTGAAAGTTTGCTTTCAACAATGCTGAATTTTTCAGCTGCTGAAGCGTTAGCAAAGGTTGAATCTGATTCAAGATTTGCCATAATATCGTTCAAGTTAGAAATCATAGAACCCATTTCAGGGATAAATTCGATTAAACCTTCAGGAATAACTGCGATACCGAAGTTTTTGCCGTTATTAGAACGTTTAACGATAATGTCTGTCATATAATCAATGATTGAAGACAATGACATTTTCTTAGCTTCAACTTCTTCAGAAATCAAAGTGATGTTTGGTTGAGTTTGAAGAGCTGCTTCTAACGCAACGTGAGATGCACTTCTTCCCATAATTTTGATAAAGTGCCAATATTTCTTAGCAGAATTAGCATCTCTTTGAATGTTTCCGATAAGTTCGGCATAAGTTTTTGTAGCAGTATCAAAACCGAAAGAAATTTCGATTTGTTCGTTTTTCAAGTCGCCGTCAATAGTTTTAGGACATCCGATAACTTGAATACCTGCGTTATTTTTAACGAACCATTCAGCAAGTAATGCAGCGTTTGTGTTTGAATCGTCACCACCGATGATAACAACGGCAGAAATGTTCAATTTTTTACAAACAGCCAAAGATTTTTGGAATTGTTCTTCAGTTTCAAGTTTAGTTCTACCTGAACCGATGATATCGAAACCGCCTGTGTTTCTGTATGCGTCAATAAATTCATCGGTAAATTCAACGTATTGACCTTCGATAATACCTGAAGGACCGCCTAAGAAACCGTACAATTTGTTTTCAGGATTTGCGTTTTTCAAAGAATCATACAAACCTGCGATAACGTTGTGTCCACCAGGGGCTTGACCACCTGATAGGATAACGCCGACATTTCTTACTTCAGAAGTTGAAGCAGAAGAAGTTGATTTGAATGTAACGGTTGGTTTGCCGTAAGTGTTGGCAAATAAATTTTTGATTTGTTCCTGATCTCTAACAGATTGAGTAGCGGAACCTTCAACCATTTCCAAAGAGTTTACACCGTTTTGTAAACTTGAAGGTAATTTTGGTTGATACTTTAATCTTTCAATTTGTAATGGTGAAAGTTTTGTCATTTTTAATATCCTTTCCTTTTGTAACCGTGCCTACATTGAACATTCTACTATAAAAATGATTTTAAACAATGAGGTGGAATTTTTGGAAGAAATTATGCAAATTTTACAGAGTTTATAAAAACAGATTTTGTTTATAAATTGATATCATATATTTAAACAGACTCCGGCTCGGAGGCCGGAGTGACGGCTTAGCTGAGGCTGGCAAAGCTCTCGTCATTCTGAAAATAAACAAAACAATCGCCCAAAAAGGTCACCCTGAACTGGTTTCAGGGTCTCTTCATAGCAAGGTGCAACAAGGTGTTAAGT
>CAVKDD010000198.1:0-3805 GCA_963654845.1 Acutalibacteraceae bacterium
ATAATATTGGTATAATAAAAATAAAATAAGTAAGCAGGTGATGAAATGAAAAAGATTTGTTATATTTTAGCCTTATTAACGATTACCGTAATAAGCACACAAGTAATAGCAGAAGTCGTTACGACAAGAAAAGTTCCGACAACTGCAACAGGCAGCAAATTATCAAACAGCGTTAAAACATGCACTCCGTACAGTGAAAAATTAAAAACGGAAGCCTTTGGAATGAATTTAGATTTCAACGTAAAAATTTCAGGTTGGTCTAACAATAAATGTATAGTTGATTTTGTTGCTAAAACTAACGGTGCGGCAAGTTCATTTGCTTCTGTTTACGGAGTTTCCCCGTCTGAAGCACAACTTTTAACCTTTGAACCGAGTGCTCATTGCGAATTTACTCAACAACAACTATTATCGGTTGGTGATTCGATTTTGCAGGAAGAAGCTCGCAGCAACGGTCAGACAAAAATGTTAAAAAATCCGAACGACATTGATATTACTTCCTTTTTAAACCCGTCAGCCTCTGACTCGGCATTAATGGACGTAGTATTTAATCAAGGGGCATGCCAAATTAAAAACATAAGCAAAAACCCGATTAACCTAAACACAATTTTCGGATTTTAAGAAAAAAAAGGAATAGCAATTTATGAAAAAACTACTTACAACAATCGCACTAACAGCAGCCATTCTCGGCTCATTACCGATAACTTACGCACTGACAAATACGCAAATTGATAATCAAAAAGACATAAATCACGGCACTGTAACCCAAATTCTTAGCAAAAAAGCCAACAAAGAGGCGATTTGGGAGGCTAAAGCAAACGAATTAGCAACAAGATATTACAACAATATCAAGACTTGCGAACCTGCACATTTCGACCAATATATAGACTTTTTCGGGCTGAAAATTTCAATAAAAGCCGATATTAACGGTTGGATTGATAACAAATGTAATTACACCTTTTCAGGCAAAATCGGCGGACTCGGAAAAGATATAAAAGACGTCTTTGAAATAGATATCGCAGACAAAACAATAAACAAATTTGAACCGAAATTTGAATGCAATTTCACAAAATCAGACTTAGAAAATATAGTTACGGTAATAAAAGAAGCAAGTACAAGCGATAATGAGGCGATTTCTCAAGTTTTGCAATCACCTGAAAAGAAATATATAAAAAACAACTCCAACGAACTTACAAAAAATGAAGAAAAATTACTCTCTACATTAACAAACGGCAAAACGTGTAAATTGTTGAACAAAGAGGAACTTATGAATAATTTTTCTGAAATAATGGAGTCGGGAGATTTGTAATTTTTGATGAGTGAAATTGAAGTAAAAACGATTGATAACCTCAAAATCCGTGCAAATCATCTTCAAAACGGTCACGACCAAGTGGTGATAATTTGTCCCGGTTGGTTTATGACAAAAGACTCAAAATCACTTAGCAATTTGGCAAAGGATTTGTCAGAAATTTGCGATATTATTTCTATGGATTTTCGAGGACACGGCAAAAGCGAAGGATTTTACACCTTTACTGCACGAGAAGAACACGACCTCAATGCAGTAGTAGAATTTGCAAAACAGCACTATCAAAAAGTTTCATTGCTTGGATTTTCACTTGGCGGAGCGTTGGTCGTCTTACATTGTGCAAAAGATAAACAAATCCGCAAATGTATTGCGGTTTCAGCACCTACGGAGTTTTTCAAAATAGAAAACCGAATGTACTCCCCTCGTGCATGGTATCCGACACTTTTTCAGAAATTTGAAATAAAAAGGTGGCTTTCAATTCGTGCGGGAAATCCATTCTTAAAGAAAACCAACCCGCTTGAGGTGGTTCAAGAAGTGGAAACACCGACATTATTTATTGCGGGAGAGAAAGACCCTACGGTTTTTACATGGCACACAAAAGCCTTATTTGACAAGGCAAACTGCAAAAAATCTTATCTTGAATTTCCAAACGGCAATCACGCAGAAGATTTATACAATGATTTCAGAGAGGAATTTTTAAAAGCGTGCAAAACTTGGCTAACCGAAAATTAGTATCTGTTTTCGCCCGTACCAGAACGATATCCGCAGAAAGAGTAAATAAACGGCAAAGCACGTTCTATATGGATTTTGTCGGCAAACGGAATTTTAGCCAAAACGCAAACCGCAACCGCATCATCTAAATTGGCAACCATATCAACCAGTTTCAATTCACGTTTAGGTTTCTTGGCTTCTTTACCGCTTCTTAGGCGATTAAACAACGTAATCGCTGCATTTGAACCAACTGCAACACCAGCAATAGAGGCGATAATTTTTGTAAAATTGTTATTGATTTTAGGATTTTTGGATTTTTCACAAACCTTGATAATCCCGTCAACAAGCAACATCGGAGTAGCCGTCAAGGTCATTTGAAACGCTCCTTCCTTCCATTTTTTCAATTTGTCATTTTTTGATTCGCCTATAGAACTTAGCAAAATTCCACCGATATTACCGCACGCAGCCATTGAAAGCATTTCTTTAACGCCGTATTTTAATTTGAACAAATTTTTAGTATTTTGTTTTTTCATCAAATACATTACAGGAATTGAAACGCCCGCAACTGAACCTGACAAAGCCTTAATCTTATCCCATTTTGTAACTGTAGATTCGGGATTTTTTTGAGGCATATTCATGTGGCCGTATGCGACTTTACTGTTTCCGTTTTGGAAATTGCTCATACGGGGTAACTGCTGATTATACGCTGTAACCGCTTCTATAGGCATTACGAATCCTTATATTACCAATTAGTGTACTTTGTACAATAGCATAATCCAAAAAGAAATATTGTAAAGACCCTAAAATCTTATTTTAAAAGGTAAATTTGCGGTTTGAGTTGCACTGATAGGTAATATTGACCAGTCAACACCGTTAATGTAATCATTAACTTTTATGTCGGAAATATTGTTATTTTCATCATATTTTGCACTATATTCTCTCAACAATTTATGATTTCGGTCAAATAATTTTTCTTTGACAACCTTGCCCGCCTCGTCTTTTTGAAAAACGGTGTCTATATACAAATCAGGCAATGCCGTGGTATAATAACAAAATTTATCTTCGTTAACCTGTGAATACGCTTCAACTTGTCCGTCTTTATCATAAACGGTATGAACACCCGTTGAATAGTAATATTCTTCTAGCAGGTCGCCGTCAGCGGAATTTTTCACATATTTATAAATCCCGTCAAGTCCCGTTTTATTAATTCTTCTTTCTAAAGATTCGACATACAAAAGGCTGTCATCTTGCTTATCGTAAGTCATACAATCCGTAACAAGTCCGTCAGAGTCGAAATTGCAGGATTTGTAAGTTTCGCCGACCTCTTCCTCGCTCAAATTTTGAGAATATTTATTATCAAAAAATTTACCGTCTTTTATCAAAACTTCCAATTTTTCAAAATTTGTCGGTGCGTTTACAAAATCAGGAGTATTTTCAACCAAATAACGATTTTTATTGTAAGAATATTTACTCATTATCGGTGAAATTTTCGGTACGCAAAAATCAGGATTTTCGCCCGTGAAACAATTTTCCTCATTTTTAGAATATTCAAAACGTACAAGTTCTAACGAATTAAAATCATTTTTGACGATATAGAAAAATGATTTGTTCGGATTTGAGGTAAAGGCTTCACTTGGCCAATCTTTAGAAAACGAAACATTGTCATTATCCGCAATGGTTTGCAACCTGTTTACAATATTTAGCGACATTTTATCTTCAAGTTGCAAAATTCCGTTTATTGACGCATCTGATGCCGATGCAAAATTCGCCGTACCACCCAACATACAAAGG
>CAVKDD010000199.1:0-3798 GCA_963654845.1 Acutalibacteraceae bacterium
CAACAAGGCTTGATTAAACGAATTGAGGGTAAAAATCATTACACTTATGAGGAATTTTTACGCAAAACTTCCTACTTCACAAAAATCGGTTTGAATAATTTTATTGACGGTCAAACCACCGAACTCATTGAATTTGATTCTCAGCCGTTGAGAAATTTTGAAGCAAACCTTGATTTGATAATAGAATTTCTCCAAAATCACAAAGGTTATAAAATAATTATCGCAACGGATTATCCTGAACGTGTCAAAGAAATTTTGGGAGAGAAGGAAATTTTTAATGTAGAGTTTTCGGAAAGCACAATTCTTGGCGGGTGCATTTTAGAAGATTTCAAAACAATAATTATGACGGACCGAGAGCTTTTTAACAAGCGTTCTAAAGAGGTTACGGCATCTAAAAAATCGTATTACAAGGAAAAGCCCGAATATATCGAAAATATTAACGACATAAAAGTCGGCGAATACGTTGTACATTCAATTCACGGTCTCGGGATTTATAAAGGACTTTCAAAACAGGAAATTGACGGTCAATTAAAAGACTATTTGACCATTGAATACGCAAACAAAGACAGATTGCATATTCCCGCAGAACAAATAAATTTGTTGTGTCGCTATCGAGGTTCGGGAACGGTTAAACCGAAACTTTCCAAAATGGGCGGTCGAGATTGGGAAAACACCAAAGCAAAAGTTAAAAAAGAGGTTGAAGTTGTTGCCTATGACTTGTTAAGACTTTATGCAAGGCGAAAAATGCAAAAAGGTATTCAATTTTTGCCTGATACAACTTGGCAAATCGAAATGGAAGAAGCGTTTGAATTTGTTGAAACTCCTGACCAGTTAAAGGCAATTTCTCAGGTAAAATCCGATATGGAATCGGAACAACCTATGGACAGGCTTATTTGCGGGGATGTCGGATTTGGCAAAACCGAAGTTGCGATGAGGGCAATCTTCAAAGCCGTAACGTCAGGAAAACAGGTTGCAGTGGTTGTTCCTACAACAATTTTGGCACTGCAACATTATCAGACGATTTTTGAACGTTTTAAACCGTTTGGAGTTGATGTCGAATTGCTATCACGATTTAGAACTTCTAAAGAACAAAAAGAAACAGTGAAAAATCTTGCAACAGGCAAATGTGACGTTGTTGTCGGCACTCACAGACTTTTGCAAGACGGAATAACCTTCAAAGATTTAGGACTTCTCGTAATTGACGAAGAGCATAGATTTGGAGTAAGACACAAAGAAAAACTTAAACAAATGAGAGAAAACATTGATATTCTTTCAATGTCCGCAACTCCGATTCCGAGAACGCTGTATATGTCCTTGTCGGGAATAAAAGATATGTCCGTAATCAATACTCCGCCGAAAAACCGCTTGCCGATTAAAACTTATGTCGGCGAATGGAATGAAAACATGGTGAAAAATGCAATAATCCACGAGTTAGATAGAGAAGGACAAGTTTTCTATTTATATAATAGAGTTGAAACAATACAAGAATTTAAAGCACAGTTGCAACGAATTGTCCCGAATGCTCGAATTGCTGTCGGACACGGGCAAATGAACGAAAAAGAATTGGAAGAAGTTATTGTCGATTTTGCTAATCGTGAATATGATATTTTACTAGCCACAACGATTATTGAAAACGGCATAGATATTCCAAACGCAAACACAATAATTATCCATAATGCCGACAAGTTTGGTTTGGCTCAGTTGTACCAATTACGAGGCAGGGTAGGACGTTCACAAAGACAGGCATATTGCTACTGTTTCTACACGAAAAATAAAGATATTACCAAAGATGCGGTTCACCGCTTGAAGGCGATAAAAGAATTTACAACACTTGGCAGCGGATATCAAATTGCACTTCGTGACGTTGAAATTCGTGGGGTCGGAAACATTTTGGGAACAAAACAACACGGACACATGATAAATGTCGGTTTTGATACCTATTGCGAATTGTTGGAAGAAACCGTACAAGAATTGCAAGGTGAACACGTTGAAAAAGTTACTCCGACAATCGTGGATATCAATGTTACGGCATATATTCCTGACGAGTGGGTGGGTTCTGCCGAACAAAAAATGATTGAATATAAACGACTTGCCGATGTAAAATCTGCCGTAGAACTTGATTATATCGTTGAAGAATGGGTCGATAGATTTTCAAAACCGCCTGAATGCGTTGAAAATTTAATCAAACTTATCAGGTTAAGACTTTCTGCAACTGAGGTAAAAATTTCCGCCTTGAGAGAAATTGACGGGGCTATCAGAATTTATACGCCTTATTCAAAACCCGAATGGAATTTGGTTCAAAAGGTTCTGCCAAAGAATATCAGCAGTAAATTAAAATTTACACTTGCTCCAAAGTCTTGCACTGACGGGGTTTCTATCATTATATTAAATACTTCGTATGTAAATTTTAATGAAGTATTTAACATTTTGACGGATTTGTTTTATTATATACACAAAGTAAGTTACGAGTATTAAAAGAAAGAGAGAGGGATATGAAATTTTCAAAATTGTTGGCAACACTTGCCGTTGCAACCGTTCTATTTGCAGGTTGCGGAATTAAAGACCAAAACGCAATTATAAAAATTAATGATAAAGCCATTACTCAAGGCGAATTTGACAAATTAATGGATCAAAACCTTGCTCAAAGTCCGTTTGGCAAACCTGAAGATATGAAAGCAAATAAAGAAGGCTTTTTGTATTTGATGACAGAACAAAGAGTTGTAAACCAACTTGTTGTACAAGAACTTCTAAACCAAGAAGCTGCTAAACGTGGCATTAAAGTTTCAAGCAAAGATGTTGAAGCTGCAATGAAAAAAGTTATCGACCAAATGGGCGGTAGAGACAGATTGTTAGAAGTTTTGAAAAACAACGGAGTTTCTGTTGCTCAATTCAAAAAAGACTTGAAAAACCAAGTAAAAATGCAAAAACTTGCTGATTCAGCAGGTAATGTAAAAGTTACCGATAAGGATTGCGAAAACTTCTATAAACAAAATCCTGACAAGTTCCAAAACCCTGATAAGGTTAGAGCTTCTCACATCTTGATTGGTGCAAACCCTTTCCAAATTTCGGAAGAAATTAAAGGCAAATCAAAAGATAAAATTTCAGATAAAGACTTAAAAGCAAAAGTTGATGCAAAAATGGCAGAAAAGAAAGCATTGGCTGATAAGTTGGATAAAGAATTGAAGGCTGATAAATCAAAATTTGCGGAATATGCTAAAAAATACTCCGAAGACCCGGGTAGTGCTCAACGTGGCGGCGATTTAGGCTTCTTTGCAAAAGACCAAATGGTTCCTGAATTTTCAAACGTTGCTTTCAGTGCAAAACCTGATTCAATTTCAGATGTAGTAAAAACTCAGTTCGGATATCATATTATTTATGTTCAAGACAGACGTGCTGCAGGAATTACACCTTATGAAAAAGCAAAATCAGACATTAAGGCTCACTTGGTTATGGAAAAACAAGTTAAAGCACTTGATGACTTGATGGTTGCAGCTAAGAAAAAGTCTAAGATTGAATACGTTGATGAAAGCTTTGACCCTGAACAAATCCAAAAGAAATTGTCAAAACAAATGGATTATGCAACAGGCGGTAACGCAAGCAAAGTCAGAGAACAAACAATGAAAAAGAATAAATAATTCTGATTTATTTTAAAGATATTTTTAGCGGGAAGCACTTCAGGATGAAGTGCTTCCCGCTTGTTTCTTTCGTTATTTGGAAAGGCAACAACCTTCTTTATAGTCATGCTGAACTGACTAGAAAATGAGTTGAGATGAAATCGAAACGTAATTTTCTGTTCCT
>CAVKDD010000200.1:0-3796 GCA_963654845.1 Acutalibacteraceae bacterium
ATTAATAATAGTAGCAGCAAATGCTTTGTCAAACCCCATTAACCTTATAAACGCACGGTTGTACGCAACGTAGTTCAAATTCAAATCTTTTACTGTAATTATATCCTCGCAATATTCTAAAATTGCATTTAATAAATATTCTTTACCCTTTAAATCAATCATATTTTAAAAATCTGTAACTTACAGTGCCATATTACACTTATTACTTAGGTCTTGCAATTAACCATTCGGGCTATATTTGCTATGATTGAATTTTTGAGGATTAACTGTTTTTCAAAAGCTTTTCCAAAATAGTTGTCATTTCTTCAAGTTTTTCATTTTTTTCTTTATCGGAACCTGATTCAAAAGATTTTTTTACGCAGTGTGAGAAATGAGCCTTTAAAATTTCCAAATTTACACGCTTCAACAACGATTGACTTGCCAAAACCTGAGTGCTTATGTCAATGCAATATCTATCGTCTTCAACCATTTTTATCAAACCTTCAATCTGTCCTTTGACGGTTTTTAACAGTCTTATAACTTTTGTTTTGTCCGCTTGCATAATTTCTCCTTAACCTAAAAAATCAAATCCCTGATACCTTCATCATATCAGGGACTGATTTTTTTGCAAATTTATTTTTCACAATTACATTGCTTTTTTCTGAAAATTCTGAATTTTTTAGTTACACAATTACAGTTTTCATCAGCACATTTTTTGCAATCGCAATTTTTGTCACAGTTACATTCTTTTCCGTTTTGACAACCGCAATCACATGTTTTAACACAATTACATTTTGCCTTTTCGCAACCACAACCGCAATCACACGCAAATACAGCGTTTGATGTCAAAAGTAATGCTCCAAGCATTAACAAACCTAATGATAATTTTTTCATAAATAGCCTCCTTTTTATTATTACTGCTTTTATTTTGTTTTTTAATATTGTTTTTTGTTTGGGCAATATTGCCAAGTGATTTTCATATCTTGTTATTTTATTGTCAGGCATATTCTTTGTAATGTTGCCCGCCTTGTTGTAGAGTTTCTTACCTACCTTATTTGATACCCCTACTGGGTGTAGGTATATAGTATAATTAATTTTCCCTTTTGTCAAGCGGAAGAATTAAAATAGTATTTTGCCCCACCAATAAAGGATTTAAGGAAAATTTTACACAATAAAAAAAGAAATAACTAAAATTTAGCTATTTCTTTTTTTTGTATGAATATGTATTTTTAACCTATATTATCGCAAAATTTTATCAATAAAATTACCTGTTGATTGGCAAATTGTTTTGTTCAAATTTTCAATCATCATATTTTTCTTCAAATTAGCCTTGTAGGCTCTTCTCCAATTCTTAGCGATTGTAACGAGATTATTTGAAGATTCACCTGATTCGGCAACCAATCTGCGATAAAAAACATCTTCACTTTTCTTCACGCCACGGGCAGCACATCTTCTTACATCATATCTATCCAATGTCGCACCAATAACGGAGTTAATTCTAGGGTAAATTTTTAACATAGCTTTTTCCTCAATAAATGTATATTATTTCTTCTTATACCCAAAATTATAAATAAACAGAACCACATGTCAATGAAAAATTTGGAGGGGAAATGGGATAAAAGTAAAAAGAATACAAAAATTTGCAAATTCCACAAAGTTGTCATTCCGGACAGCAGGAACGATAGTGAGTGCGTGATCCGGAATCTGTTTGACCTTGTAACAGATTCTGAATAAGATAAAATCAACGCAATTAAAAATTGCTTGATTTTTAATCTTTTCAGAATGACGAAAGCTTTGCGAGAAACTTCCAACAATATTCCCACTAACAAATTCCTAACAAAGTTTTTCTATTCTTAAAATATGAAGAAGATATTTATTTTATTATTACTATTTTTGAATATTTGCCTCACGGCAACGGCGAAAGAGGTGAATTTTCTACAGGTTACGGACGTTCACTTAACAAAAGATAACGCTCAATATTTGGAAACCTTTGTCAATGAGGTTAATCAACAATATCACGATTTAGACTTTATAGTTTTTACGGGTGACAACATCGACCGAGCAGATAGGGCGGATTTTGAAACTTTTTTATCAATAATTCATAAACTAAAAACAAAAACTTATATTCTACCCGGAAATCACGATTTGGCAAAAAACAAAGATATGACAAGTGCCTACTATATGAAACGAGCAAAGAAAATCTTGGGCAAACATCAACCTGCAACGCCGAATTATGTTTTCAAGTGCGGAAACACTGTTTTCATTACAATGAACGGAGTAAAAGAGGTTATTCCGGGCCCAAACGGATATTACAAAGAACCCGAACTTCTTTGGCTTGATAAACAACTTACAAAATACAAAAACAATAAGGTCGTGATTTTGCAACACTTTCCGCTACTTGATACAAAGCCAAAATCCGCAACCTTACATAAAAAAGAACTTTATCTTGAGGTTTTGTCAAAACATGACAATGTATTGGCAATCGTTTCGGGACACTACCACTACAACAAAGAGGAACGCATAAATAACGTTTACAACATCATAACCCCGAAATTCAACAATAACACCTGCTACAAACTCATTACGATTGACGAAGACAACAGTTTTGTTTATACAAACCTGATAAATAAAAACGAAAGCTGGAATGATTAACAAGGTTTTTGAGGTATAATTAACTCAATGGCAAACATAAAAGATGCGAAAATTTTAATAGTCGAAGACGAGGAACACATTAACCGATTGATTGAACTTGTGCTGATTTCAGACGGCTATTACAAGATTAAAAAAGCCTTTGACGGTGTCACCGCTCTTGATATGATAAATCAGGACAAACCCGATTTAATCCTGCTGGATGTCATGATACCGGAACTTGACGGCTTTTCACTATGCAAACAAATTAAAAATGACGAAAACCTAAAATCAATTCAGGTCATAATGCTTACCGCTAAAAAAATGGAACAGGATATTTTGGAAGGTTTTGACTGCGGAGCAATCGACTACATCTCAAAGCCTTTCAGCAACAAAATTTTACTTGCAAGAATAAAAGCTCATCTTGAAAATAACGGAATTAGCAACAATCTAAAACACTACAAAGATTTAATCCTGAACACGGACAAAATGACAGTGACACTAAGCAATGAACCGATTGACCTGACCAATTTTGAATTTAAAATTTTAGAAATTTTCATATCAAATATCGGACGAGCCTTCTCACGCTCAAAACTTCTTGAATATCTACGAGGGGATTCGGGATTTGATGTTTCGGAAAGGGCAATAGATGTTCAAATCGTAAATTTGAGGAAAAAATTAAAAGAATACGGACAATTTATCGAAACCGTACGAGGCACGGGCTACAAACTAAAGGAACTAAACTAATGAAAAAACGTGATTTATTTTGGGCTTATAAAATTGTTGAATTTTTCATAATTTTGCTGATTTTTTCAGGAATATTTTTTGTAAACATCGTACAATTTAACACCTCGTACATCCAAGAGGAAAAAGAAGAATTACCCGTATTTGAAAAGCAAATCCAATGGGCAATCACACCATATTTACAAAATAATGATATTGAACAATTAAAAAAATATGCCCTGTCTTTTCAAGGGGAAGACATAAAATTTAGAATTTTTGACCAAAATAAAAAGCTTTTGGCAGGCTCAAACCCTGCCGATACAAGCCCGATGATAAAAAAGAACAGCAAAATTTTGAAAAAAAGAATCCCTTGGAAAATTTACAAAAATGCAATTAAACACAAAAAAATTCAGGCAATCAAAGAATTTAAAACGGGAAATTCAAAATATTATATAGAAGTTACTCT
>CAVKDD010000201.1:0-3796 GCA_963654845.1 Acutalibacteraceae bacterium
ACAGGATAATTCCAAGTATAATGATTATGGCATCAGGTTTAGCAAGTTGTGGTGAGCATGCTCCACGCAAGGTTCAAACGACCCTAAACTCTCTAATGGCAAACAAACCCGTAAAAGAATATATGGCGATAAAAGCAGGTTGGAGAGAAGGTTTGGCAAAAGCTGCCGATGCTCAACATTCACTTGATTCGGTTGCATTTAGAAGGATTCTTCCGACAACTTTTAACAATGACAGTGCAGTAATCGCAGAATTTAACAACGTAGCCGCCCAAACAAGATTGAAAAATGCAAGCAGCTATGACGCAGCCTATGAAGAACTCGATAAAAAGATTATTGATTTGGGTATTACAACAGCAAAACACGAAAGTAATTTAGCCGAATATGAAAAAAGAAGAAAATCTTTTCTGATAGCATATAGCACTGAAGACAGAGATATTCTAAAACTCAGACAGTTCAAATTGGACAGTGTAGCCTTTAGAAACTTCTTTGAAAAGAACTATAAAATAACTCATACTGATTTTGAAAAAACAGCTTCTGCCATTAAACCGAGAGAAAAATAACAGATTAAAAATCAAAAATTAATTCTTCGGTTGAATCAAGGTAATTTACGTCATTACCTTCAATTTGATTTTTCTTGTCAGGCGTAATCAAATGGTCAAGAGCATTTGGCATAAATTTTGGCATTTCGGTATCGTCCAATTTCTTGTTACCGTTTACGGTAAAGGTTCTGACCTCACGAGGGAAAAACCTCAAATGCACATTTTGACTGATACTTGGAGCAACAAAACTTCTAAAATACTGTCTGATTTTTTCTAAATGAGAGGTTGCCTGTGCCTGATTTAGAGCCAAGAAATACCCGTTAGAATCCGAAACGGTCTTGCTGAATTTTCCGCTCCACATTACAGTTGAATTGACAGTATCAACCAAAACCGCCGTTGTTGTCAAATCAAAAGGATAAGTAATTTTGAAAGCACTGGAAATTTCCAAAACTTCCCACAAATTTCGGCGGGTTTCGGCTCTATCCGTGATTGCATAGCAAGAAATCAAAATTACCGATTTAACATTAAACGCTTCGGACAAATCCTTCAGCACAACATAATCTATGCGTTCGGTTTGTTCAAAGTTTTTGAGCATGCCTTCGGTTTCATTTTTCAAATTCGGATTAGCAGCCAATTTTGCACGAACATCCGCCAATTTTATTACATTTATATTTTTAGTTTCATTAAGTTGATTTATAACGTAATTTGCGGCAACTTCTGACGGTTCGGGAAAGCAAAAATAGTTTTCACAAACGCTCGAAACCTCAGTAGGCAAGACCAATACGTCAAATTGTACCGCTTTTACTCCGTTTTGAGAAAAGATACATATAACCAACAACAATAAAATTTTAAATAATAAATTTTTCATAACAAAATTATAGCATAATCAACCACAATGTGATATAATGTAACATATGGAGAGAAGGTTAGTAAAAATTCAAGGCTTTGGAGTTGATTCGTTCACACAGGACGAAGCTTTGGATTACATAGAAAATACACACGGACAAGTCGTAACGATTAATCCTGAAATGATTACCTCAGCACTTAAAAATGAAGAGTTCGCAAAGATTATAAACAGTGCGGATTTGGTAATTCCCGACAGCGTTGGGGTGGAATTGGGTTTGAAAATTCTTGGCGAAAAAGTCAGAAGAATACCGGGAATCGAATTTGGCAAAAACTTATTAAAAAGAAGTGCGGTCTCAGGAAAACGAGTTGCACTTGTCGGAGCAAAGCCTGAAGTTATTAAACTTACCACAACAAAATTGAAAAACGAAATCCAAAATCTTAACATTGTTTACACTCATGACGGATATTTTAAAGAGGATGTAACAATACTTAACGAAATTACAAATTCACAACCTGATTTGGTTTTGGTGGCATTAGGTTCACCTAAACAGGAATTTTTCATTTCAGAACTTAAAAGGAATTTGCCAAACGCTATTATGGTAGGTCTTGGCGGAAGTTTTGATGTTTGGGCGGGAGTTGTTGAAAGAGCACCCGAAATTTATCAAAAATTAGGGCTTGAATGGTTGTATAGAACGGTTATGCAGCCTGAACGGTTTAAAAGAATATTTCCAACGTTGCCGTTGTTCGTACTAAGAGTTTTAAAAGAAAGGTTATTGGGAAAATGACACTTACAGATAACGAAATTAAAGAAATCGAAAAACTTTGCTTAGAAAACAGAAAAAATATTTTGACAATGGTTTATACCGCAAAATCAGGTCACATTGGCGGTTCGCTATCGTCTTGCGAAATAATGACCGTGTTATTTAACAAATGTATGAAAAACGCTCCAAAAGGCGTAAATTCACCTGAATATGAAACCCGTGACAGGTTTGTTTTATCAAAAGGTCACGTTTCACCGATTTATTATTCTGTTTTGGCAAATCTCGGATTTTTCCCGAAAAAAGAACTTAAATCTTTCAGAGCCTTAGGAACAAGACTTCAAGGTCACCCGTCTTTGTGGTGTCCCGGGGTAGAAGTTGCGACAGGTTCGCTCGGACAAGGGTTATCAATGGCATGCGGTATCGCAATGGCTTTAAAAATTGACAAAAACCCTGCTCATGTTTTTGTACTTTTAGGTGACGGCGAAATGCAAGAGGGCAATGTTTGGGAAGCCTTGATGCAAGCACCGCACAGAAATTTGGACAACTTAATCGCAATAATTGACCGCAACAGACTTCAAATAGACGGTTCAACCGAAGATATCAAGCCGCTTGATGATTTGAATGCTAAATTAAAAGCCTTCAACTGGGAAGTTTTGGAAATTGACGGGCATGATATCAAACAGATTTATGAAGCGATTGAAAAGGCTAAGCAAAATAACAAGCCTACCGCAATCCTTGCAAACACAATAAAAGGCAAGGGCGTAAGTTTTATGGAAAACAATGCGGGCTGGCATGGAAAAGCACCAAACAAAGAAGAATACGAAAAGGCAATGGAAGAATTGTCAAAGTAAGGCGAACAAATGATTATTGATAAAATTGAAAATCTTGCGATGTACAGAATTGTACCCGACCATGTTGTGGATTTTGTGAAAAATCTGAAAACAGACATCAAAACGGGACGTTATGAACTTATTGACAAAGATTTTGCAAATGTTGAAACTTACACCACGAAAACTTTGCAGGACGGAAAGTTTGAAGCACACAATAATTACATTGATATTCAGATATTATTAGAGGGCAAAGAGCGAATTTACTACACTTCAACCTCATCAGTTTCCGTTGAAACACCTTATAATGAGCAAAGAGATATCAAGTTTTACGCCGATAAAGTTGATAAATTTGATTATGTAACACTTGACGGCACAAATTTTGCGATGATTTTCCCGCATGAAGCACACGCTCAGCAGGTTTCAGCAAGCGATAAACAAACAGAAGTTAAAAAAGTTGTTGTAAAAGTAAAAATTTAACCTACTTTTTCAATTTTTCGGGATAAATATCCCATTTAATTTCTTCATTTCGGCGAAACCAAGTCAGTTGACGTTTTGCGTAGTTTCTTGTGTTCTTTTTAAGAAGTTCAGCAGCCTCATCAAGCGAACAAAAATTATCAATATACCCCAAAATCTCACGATATCCGATAGTATTAACCAAATTCGGAATTCGACCGTGTTTTTCAAGCAGTTTTTTGGTTTCCTCGACCAAACCGTTTTCAATCATAATATCAACACGTTTGTCAATTCGCTCATACAGGGTCTTTCTGTCAAAATTCTTACCAATCCACTCAACCTCATAAACAGCCGAACCGACACCACG
>CAVKDD010000202.1:0-3741 GCA_963654845.1 Acutalibacteraceae bacterium
AGGAACTCGAAACGTAATTTTCTGTTCCTACTCGGTGATTCAGAGTCTGTTTTTAAGAAGGAATAGAACAAAATGAAACAAATTGTTACAAAGCGAACCCAACGACTTACCTCCCCGTAAACCACCTTACTTCATTCACACAACGGAATTTGTTTAATCTTTTCCGCAATTTTTTCCGCCATAATTTTGTGACTTTCAGACGAATAATGCAAACCGTCCGCAATAGACGGTTTAACAAATTCGTTCAAATCCAAATAATAAAAATCATTTCTTTGTGCAAAATTTTTATACTCTTCAAAGGTTTCTACTGTCTTGTCAACAGAAGTCAAATCAAATTGCATTGAAAAAATGCCGTCCAAAATATTAGGTTGAATTTTCACGGGCGGAATAATAATTATCTTTGTTTTCGGATTAACCTCAAGCAAAGAAGTTGTCAAACTTTGCAACCCGTTTTGAACAGTTTGTTTGTCAAGATTATAAAAGAATTGAGAATCGTTTGTTCCGAGTGCCAAAATACAAATATCAATATCACGGTGATTTTGCAAATATATCGGAAGATAGTCAATCCCGCACAATTTAACACTTTGCGGATTTTTAAAAAATCCGTTGCGGTTATTCATTCCTTCTTCCAAAATCTCATAATCATCCCCGAGCAAATCGGCAAGACGTCCGCTCCAACGTGTTTTCTTGTCATATCTTACGCCTGTTGCAGGGGTAAATCCGTAGGTGTTCGAATCACCAAAACATAAAATCTTTTTCATAATTTGATTATATAATAAATTAATAAGCGATACAAATTAAAATCAAAAACGACACGGAAGCTTTATTTTGAACAAATTTTGTCGGGTTTTGGAGTTTACATTTCTTCATGATTATATGAAAATTATTTGCCACATGAAAGCAAGTGTAATAAAATAGTGTTGGGAATGTTTTTTAAAAAGGGATAGAAAAAAGAATGATTAAAGACAAATTGAATGAGAGAACTTTAACTCCGCAAGAAGTTAGAACTATCTTGAAAGCAGATAACAAAGAGATAGTTGATTTGTGTAAAAGAGCGGCTATCAGACCAAGAAAAAATGCAAAAGGACACACATATTTTTCTTATGATGAAGTGAAAAATTTGAGAAAAATTCAAGCTCAAATCAGGAGCAACGTAACTAATCCTGTAAGTGCAAAAGTTCCTGTAGCAGTTGGAGCAAGTGCAGTTTCAGGCAGTAATCCTGCGGCAATGAGAAGCATTCTGACATCTCTTCAAGAATTGGAAACAAAACTTAGCGACAGAATCGCAAAAGTTATTGATGAAAAACTTGAAGGTATGGACGATGTTGTTGTTGAATTGATACGTTGCAAAACTGATAACGAAACCTTGAAACAGAAAATTGTTGACTTGAACAAAGAAGTTTACCAGTTGAAAAACGAATTAAACAGCTACAAACCTGTTGCACTCGGTTTTTATAAGAAAAAAGAAGTTTACGTTTGGGAATAAGGGGAAAATAAATGGCAGCGAAAGAGTCGCCTGAAACAAATATCAGTGAAGATAGAAGCAAAGCACTGAAGTTGGCTATTGAAAAAATTGAAAAAGATTTTGGTAAAGGTTCAATCATGAAACTCGGTGATAAACCTACCGTTAATGTAGATGCTATCCCTACGGGAGCGTTATCATTGGACGTTGCACTTGGAATCGGCGGAATTCCTCGTGGTCGTATTATCGAAATCTACGGACCTGAGAGTTCAGGTAAAACAACATTAGCACAACACATCGTTGCCGAATGTCAAAAAAAAGGCGGAATTGCAGCTTTCGTAGATGCTGAGCATGCTCTTGACCCTGAATATGCAAGAAATCTTGGGGTTCAAGTTGATGACTTATTGATTTCTCAACCTGACACAGGTGAACAAGCCTTAGACATCACGGAAGAACTTGTACGTTCGGGTGCTGTTGATATCGTTGTTGTTGACTCTGTTGCGGCACTTGTTCCAAAAGCTGAAATTGAAGGCTCTATGGAAGACCAACAAATGGGCTTGCAAGCACGTTTGATGTCAAAAGCTTTGAGAAAATTAACGGGTATTATCGGTAAAACAAACACTACGGTAATTTTCATCAACCAATTAAGAATGAAAATCGGTGTTATGTACGGAAACCCTGAAACAACAACAGGCGGTAATGCGTTGAAATATTACGCTTCCGTTCGTATGGAAATCAAACGTACAGAGTCTTTAAAAGGTGAAGACGGTGAAATCGGTAACCATGTAAGAGTAAAAGTTTTGAAAAACAAAGTTGCTCCACCGTTCAGAACTGCCGAATTTGATATTATCTTCGGTAAAGGTATTTCAAAAGTCGGCAATATTCTTGACGTTGCCGTAAACCTTGATATCGTTAAAAAGGCGGGTTCTTGGTTCAGTTATAACGAAGAAAAACTCGGTCAAGGTCGTGAAAAAGCAAAAGAATTTTTAGAACAAAACCCTGAAATATTGGCGGAAGTTGAAAAATTGGTAAGAGAAAAACTTGCTGCCGCATAAAATTTTAACTATTCTATGAAAATGTCCTTTTATAAAAAAAGGGCATTTTTTGTAACAGATTTTTAACATATCTAGCAACTTATTTTTTGCGTGGATTTAAAAGAAATACATACTTTAGCATTAGGAGGCATTCATGCAAATTTATTCAATACAAAATTACGGAATTAACTCAAAAAACAACAAACTAAATTCAACCCCAACTCAAGCACCTGCCCCAAAAGCACCGCAAGTTGCTTTCAAAGGACTTGAAGAACCTAAAAATGACGGTTCAAATTCAATGAGAAACCTAATTTACGGCTTAATGATGTTGGGTGCAACAGCAGCAACAACTCCTGCTTTAACAAGCTGTGATGACGGCGGAGCTTCTGCTTATGCACACGTTGAAATTAATATGTCAGGTCTTGATTCGTTAATCCATGATTGTAATTGCCACCCTGACACAATCAGAGAATGGTATTACGGATTTAACAGACCGCAACCGTTGGATTCACTTTTCAACAATTTGAAAAACTGGGATATTGACGGAACAGACGGCAACAAATACGACCCGAAAGCAAAACGTAACATTACCCACTACGAAGGCACTCGTGAATGGGAATATAACACAAAAGAAATCGGCGACATCAGATTGACCGAAAGCTCAAGAAACATTTTGGTTTATGATGTTGAAATCAAAGATTACAAAGGCAACCACGAATCTTACGGAAAAAGAGTTTTAAGAATCCCGACCAGCCCGTTTGAAGTAACAAAAGCTGACGGAACAACTTTACATTCACCAAAAGGTTTCTTCGTTGAAGAATACGAAAACCCTACAAATGACAAATCCGCTTCAATTTTGGATTGCAAATTGAAAACAAGAGCCTTTGTTCAAACAAACGGTGATACCTTGAATGTTGCAAAATTGGAAGATTCTAACGAATATGTGGAAAAAGGTAAAGTTGCAAAAGGTTATTTGGGTGCAAACTCAATTCTTTTGAAAAACTTAATCGGTCAATACCCGACAGATGACCACTATGCAGATTTCAAAACAGTAGCGGTTGACGATGAAACTCTAAGACGTCAATATGTTAAAGATATGGACTTTGAAGTATCTGAAGGAAAAAGATAATTATAAAGGCAATATTGATTAAACTCGAGATGATAAGGACCTTCGATTGAGGGTCTTTATCGTTTAATATTGCATTTTGTAAAACTTTTTAGTAATATTAAGATATACTACAAAGG
>CAVKDD010000203.1:0-3737 GCA_963654845.1 Acutalibacteraceae bacterium
ATTTTATATTGATTAACCCAGTTTGCGTTTTGTCTTGTTTTTATATCAATAATATTTGAACAAACTACATTTATTCCCGCTTGTTCAAATTTCCGAATTGTTTGTTTTAAAAATTCAAAATCCTGTTTGTTAAATCCGAAATCGTTATTCCCGACAGTTATGAAGATTTGAGCCTTTGGAAGGAGTTGTTTAAGTTTTATATAAGCATTTACGGACAAATTTTTGTCATAAATTCCCTTGAACAAATCTCCTGCATCTAATACTAAAAACGGGGTTTTGTTGGCTTTTTCAAAATTATAAATTCCGCTGAGCAAAAGTCCGAGATTTCTGCTCTCCTGGTGGGAATCCGTTATTGCGTAAATGTTTGTCTGCACAAACTCTCCTTTTGTTTTGTTCAATTTCAGCGTAGCAAAAATTGTCGATTACGGCAAGTTATTGAAGAACTTTTGTCTAAAATATGTTATAATTTACCTATGAATGAGAAACTAAAGGAAAGTTTGAAATTATTGCCCGAATTACCGGGGTGTTATATTTATTATAATGCCGATAATGAGATTATTTATGTCGGCAAGGCAAAAATCCTGAAACGCCGTGTCAAGTCGTATTTTAACCGCAAACATCACGACAGTGTCAAGGTTAATGTTTTGGTTTCTCAAATTGACCATTTGGAATATATTATTACAAATACCGAAGTCGAAGCGTTGATTTTGGAAAGTCATTTAATTAAAAAACATAAACCCCGTTACAATATTTTATTAAAAGATGACAAAAAATATCCGTATTTTCTTGTGACGGATGAGGATTTTCCACGAATTCAGATTGTCCGCAAGCGAAATATTAATCAGGAAAAAGGTAAATATTACGGACCTTATACGAATATTCGAGCAATGCACTCAACTTTGGACTTTTTGAAAAAAATCTTCCCGTTGAGGCAGTGCAAAGTGCCTAAATTCAAGTCAAGACCTTGTCTTTACTACCATATCGGTAAATGTCTTGCCCCTTGTCAAAATATGGTGACAAGTGAAGAATACAAAGCGATTGTACATCAGGCAGAATTGTTTTTATCGGGTAAACAATCGGAATTGATGAAACAATTAATGGCACAAATTCAAAAATATTCGGATTCGGAGCAGTTTGAAAAAGCCGCAAGGTTGCGTGACAGTTATTTGGATTTGAAAACGACCCTCGAAAAACAAAAAGTTGTCTATGAAAATACAAAATTGAACGAGGATATTATTTCGCTTCAACACGAGGACGGAATTTTGGCAATCGTAATTATGATGATTAGAGAAGGGCGTTTGATAGATAAAAAAGATTTTACCTACGAGGTTGAAGAAAACGACAAGACGGAATTTTTCGCAACTTTCTTCAAGGAATATTACAACACTTTGTCTTTGGAATTTCCTGACCGAATTGTATCAAATGAGTTGGAAAATATCGGTGAAAAAGCTCTCTATGAGGAATGGCTCAATATAATTTCAGGTAAAAAAGTTAAAATAAGTTACGGAAAATCCACAAAGGGCAAAGAGCTTCAAGCACTTGCGGATAAAAATTCCCGAGTAATTTTAGATAATGCAAAACTTACCAAAATGACACAAATTCGTGACGATTTCAATTATATCGGTTCGTATTTGAAAGAAAAATTACATCTTAATAATTTCCCTTATAGAATGGAATGTTACGATATTTCGCATATTCAGGGGACAAATACCGTTGCTTCTATGGTCACTTTTATCAACGGATTGAGCAAAAAATCGGAATACAGAAAATTTAAAGTTAAATCAACCGAAGGTAAACCCGATGATTTTCTTTCAATGAAAGAGGTTTTGACAAGACGTCTGTCAAGATTGGGTGAAAAAGGTTGGGAAAAACCCGATTTAATCATAATTGACGGCGGTAAAGGGCAATTATCAAGCGTTATGCAAATTGTTGAAGAACTCGGGGTGACGGGTATTGATTTTGTAAGTTTGGCAAAACAACAGGAAGAAGTCTTTTTGCCAAATAATCCCGTGTCAATTATGCTCCCGAGAGCCTCAGGTGCGTTGTTTTTAATTCAAAGGATAAGAGATGAGGCACACAGATTTGCCATAACTTATCACAGAAAGTTACGTTCAAAAAGTGCAATAAAACCGAGCGAAAATTAGTGTTTTTTACCAAAAGAATTTCTGATAAAGTTAATAAAATCGGATTTCTTTGATTCTTCTTCGAGTGATTCAAGTTTTTGTTCCTGATAAACTTCCAAGTCGCTGTCTTCAGAATAGACTTCGCCGTTTTCGTAAACCTCATCGCCTTCTTCAAGTTCGCCAAGTTTATTCTTGTGTTTTTTACCTGTCGGGAATTTTTCTTCCTCAAGTTCAGGATGTTGCAAGGCTGCAGGCATCATAAGGCTGCGGAAATTCTTTTTGGTTCTTCTTGAAGGTCGGGTGTCAATGTCGCTTTCGCCCGCTTGCCCTTCTGCGGCTTGTTTTAATTCATCTTCGAGTTCTTCTTTTATTTCTTCCTGTTCTTCTTCAAGGTTTACAAGTTCTGTTGCTTGAAGATAGATTTCTTTCAAGGCTGGTGCAATGTACGGGTTTGTTATCCATTTGTAAACATAAACCTCGTCAGGACCTAAACTTCCGTCTGTTTTTGTTCCTGCATCAATGTTGTAGGTGGCTTCCGAAATTCCGATAGTCACGACAACATTCGGGTACTCAAGCCCGGTGTTTACTTTCAGTTTCAAATTGTTATAACGGCTCTTATTAAGGCTTCGTCTGTTTCTGCCGTCCATTTGAGAGTTTATGATATAGGATTGTAATTTTACTGCTAATTCATTTAATGTTGCCATACGTTATCCTTGTCAGAATTTAAAAATTCTATTCCTCATCTTGTTCCTCGTTGCTATCAAAACGGTGTTTATATTTTCCGTTGATGAAATCGTTTAGATTAAACATTGCAACTGCTTCCTGCAAAGTTTTGAGTATTCCGGGTCCTTTGTATTCTTCAAGTTCAGGCGAATCTTCAAATCGTTGAAGTTTCGGAATTGACGGATTGTGAAGACTTTGTTCGTATTCTTTTTTAACTTCAGCCTCTTCTGACGGGTCATATTCAAACTCTTGGAAAGGTGAGTTTTCAGGTAACAACGGTTTACGTCTTCTGTGTTTGATGTCAACTTCTTTTGCTTCGTCCGCCGTACCTTCAAGTTCTTCCTCTTCCATAAGGACTTCTTCCTCAAGGGAAACAAGGTCTGTAAGTTGATAGTATAATTCTTTTAATTCTTTTATAATTGTGTTTCGCCCTAACCATTTGCGAACATATCTCTCATCTTGTCCGAGTCCGCCATCTACTTTGGAGCCGTCTTCAAGGTTATATGTTGCTTCCGAAATCCCGATACAAACAATGATATTCGGGTAACTTAATTGGGCAATTTTCAATTTCAAATTGTTATATCTGTGCACACTCAACTGTCGCAAGTTGTGCGGGTCAACTTGTTGCTCAATGATAAATGCCTGTAGTTTGTTTGCAAGTTCGTTAAGTGTTGCCATAACTATTCCCTTTTAACAACCGTGTTTATTGCGAGTTGCTAACATACCATATTAATTATATCAAAAACATTGTTTTCTTTCAATATTTTTCATTTTTATAATACTTTTGAAGGATTTTTGGTTGCCTGAATTGATTAATTATTAAGGCTGTGGATTGGAGCAGGAATTCTTCCGCCACGTCTTACAAAGCCTGTAGAAGACAACTCATTGACA
>CAVKDD010000204.1:0-3727 GCA_963654845.1 Acutalibacteraceae bacterium
CGAACAAACGTGATTTGTGGAAATTTTTGACCTACAGCGTAAATAAGATTTATAAAAAAGATTTTTTATTGTCAAATAATATTGAATTTCCAAAAGGAATTAAAACGGCGGAAGATTTGACCTTTTCGGCGTGGTGTTTGTTCAACAATCCAAAATGTTGTTTCATCGGAAAGTCCTTGTATGTTTACCGCAAAAACAGGTTAAACTCCGCCACCACAAATAACAACGGGGTAAAAAACGATTTAGAAGCTCTAAAAAATATTTGTAATACAAAACTTTTCCAAGAGCAGGAAATAAAATCGCAAGTCAAACTTGTTGAAAAATTCTGTAGCGGAGCGTGGAATTACTACAAACGCAACCGAAACGACAAAATTTTACTTAATGACATAAAAAATTTAGTTGAATACCTTGACCAAAATTTCCCGCAAGAAGAATTAACAAAATTCAAAATGTATAACCGAGTGAAAAAGATAGGATAAATATTTATGCAACTTCTTGTGTTGCCCCCGAATTATTCCCCGTATTTTCAAAAGAGTAAATTTGCTTTGCCCTAAAAACTTCCCTTTCTAACAACGAACTGCTGTGAACTTGGTCAAAAATCGACACGTCTTCATCAATTTCCAATGCCTCTAAAAAGATTTTATTAATTCTATTTCTGTATTCAATCGGGAACTTAACATTTTCTTGCTTTTTGCCTGCATTCATCTTATACACCAAGTATTTTGCTTCATTTTTTTGCATTTGTTCAGCAATTTCATTTATCGCAACTTTTTGCTCCACAGTCAATTTGTCATAAAAAACAGGAAGATTATTTATTATCGACAAAGGACAATTTATCCCCCCGTCATACAATCGCCAATACCAATAGGCAAAAGTCGAATTTAGCAAACAATAAACATAATTATATTTTTCGCCGTCCGCAACACGAAGAACCCGCTTGCCGTCACGCTTCAAAGCCTTTTTTGCACCAACCGTAAAATATCTGCAAGTCGTTGGCATAAAAATTTCTTGCCCAACATTAGAATTTAGCAAATCCTTCAACCTTTGCTCAGACAAATCTTCCCACCTGTCTAAAACCCGCAACAAATCAGCTGGACACTTGAAATACGCCTTTTGCTTTTGATTGACAAGTTGATAACGTTCATTCACCAAACTTTCCAAATAATCATTCTCCAGCAACCTTGTTCTCTCTTCGGTCTTAAACCTTATCAACGGACTAACTCGGAAGCCCTTAACGCCCTTTTTATTTTCTACAACAGTGATTGCTGCTCTAACGGAATTTCCTTTATTTGTGTTAAAAATCCCATGCTTTTTGCCGTTAAAAATATTCCCCGGCACATTATCAAATGCAACGACAAAGCCGTTATAATCATTCATAACCTGCCTCAACGCATAGAATTTTCCGCTCCCGATAAAACTGTACGGAGTAATAATTACAGAAGTTTCGCTTTGCGAAATGATTTTTTCGACAAAAGCGGAGTATAACTCCCTCGTTTCCTCAATTACTTTTGTAACCTTCCAATCAGCACCGATATTCAAAATCTTATAATATGGCGGGTTTGAGATGACCTTTGAATTTTGCGGTAATTTCACTTTTTCACTCAAAAAATCACAGACTTTTGCATTGATTTTCGTCAACAAATCTTTTCCGTATTTTATCGCAATGGAATATTTGCAAATTTCCAGTGCAATTTCATCAAGGTCATATAAAAATAAATTTCCGTCATTGATAAGCCTGCGAGCCTGATTTTTTCCAAGAAGCTCCAAATACGGCAAAATAAGATTCCCCGTTCCACACCCGACATCACAAAGCTTTTCACCCTTTAACGGCTGTAACCATTTAGCCATAACGGTTGCAACATCTTTCGGGGTGTAATATTTTCCCATTTCCTTTTTACTGAGTTTATTTTCATGTTCCAAGCCGATTTCGTACAATTCGCCATAATTTTCAAGGGTAAAAATATCGGATGAAAAATCATTTTCTAAGGTTTTAGTCAGTATTAAATGCCAAGTTTTTTTCAAACCCTTTTTATCAATATCGCTAAAGTAATTTTCCATTACATATTTTGACATCTAAATACAAACCTTCCTTGAAATTATTATAGCACACCTGAAAACGAACTTATGATAAAGTGTAAAATTAGCAATATGACAGAATTTCGGAGCAGGTTAAATTTATTTTTCTATTTTTTGCAGTTTTCTTAACTCAATTTCATACCCAAGCAACGAAGCAAAAAATTCAACATCTTCAAAACGCAAAGTACCTAACCGCATTTTGTGAGAAAGTCCGTCAAGGGTGTATTTTTTCTCACTGTTTTCGGTTGCAACACGGGCTAACTCTTTCAAAGTTATACCTTCTTTAGCAAGTAAAATTTTTACAAATTCTCGAGCAGTCATAGCCTCTCCTTGTAAAATTTTACTAATTATTGAGTATATTGACAATTTTTTGATTATAACATAGTATTATTGATATATTCGTCTATTTTTAGATGAAATAGTCAATATTTTTGTAACATTTATTTACGACAAAAGAAGGGTTGCCGAATGAAACTTTTAAATTATAAAAAAATTGGATTTACTTTAGCCGAAATTCTTATAACACTCGGAATAATCGGAATTATTGCGGCTATGACCCTTCCAAGTTTGATAAATAAGATTAACGACACAAAAAATTCCACAATTCTAAAAGAAGATTTCGCAATTCTTCAACAAATGATGTTAATGGCAAACGACAAGGGAGCAATCGGAAATATTGCAAAAGGTAATGACCTTAACGAAATGAAAAAGTGGTTTGAAACATATTTCATGCCTAATATCAAAACGACCAATGTTTGCTACAACGAATGGGGCTGTTGGAGCAAAGACGTTAAAGAATCGACAGGGCGAAGATATACCTCAAACATTGCCTGCGGGTTTCTTTCAATATCTTTTGTATTAAATAACGGAAGTTTTGTATGTATGGACGACAATGGCGGTTCTTTATACGGAGTGAACAATGCAAACGGAACAATTTTGTTACTTGTCGATGTTAATGGCGAAAAACAACCAAACACAATCGGTAAAGACATCTTCGCAATGGTCTTTCGAGGAGATGAACTCGTCCCAGGCGGACAAGACATGACCCAAGAACAAATCGACAAGAATTGCAGTACAAAATGTACGGACAAACAGTATATGTGCGGAACATATTGCCTTGCAAAAGCAAAGAAAAACGGTTTCCGACTCCCCGTAATGAAAGAATAAAATTTCGGATGACAAAATTCAAAGCCCAATGTAGGTTTGGATTGCTCTCCAAACACTTAAATGTTGTCGGCATAGCAATGCCGACCTACTTTTATAACGGCTTATTCGCAGTCAGTGCCTGCATTTCACAAGTTGGGCAAGTATGCCAAACCGACAATTTACAAGAAATACATCCTTCTGAAGACAATCCCCCCAAAAAGGTCACCCTGAACTAGTTTCAGGGTCTCTTTATGGCAAGGATTTACAAGGGTTTTGGGACTTTATCTTTTGCTTTATGTTGATTATTAAAGAGATTCTGAATCTCCGCACTCGCATTAAACGTGCCTTCACTTCGTTTCGCACACTGCTCGTGCTGTTCAGCATGACTAATTGGTGTGCCTACCAAAGGTTTCGTCATTCTGAAAACTTAGAAAATTTTTGCGAAGGTAGTGAGCAAATAAATTTTCTTGTTATTCTTCTTCGGCTTCGCCTACGCATACAGGCT
>CAVKDD010000205.1:0-3717 GCA_963654845.1 Acutalibacteraceae bacterium
ACGTTAGACAATGTGAATATTGACTATAGTTTTGACGAGATTTGCGATTACCTCAAAAATGCTCACAAAAAACAGGTTTTTGAATATAATTTGCATACCGTGAAATATTTGGCACAACACACCAAGTTTGATAGGAAAAATTTAACGGAACTTGAGATTACGAAATCACAAATCGACCAAATTTTTAAAACACTTTCATTTAAAGAAAAATTCTGTTGCGTGAAAAATTATTATCTCAAAGAGTTTTTGAAAAAATATTAATTTGTATTAACATTTTTGCCCAAACACTAGCAAAAAATATTATGTTTGCTTTTAAATATGTATATGGGCGTTGATTTTTCAAAACGAGCGATATCATTTTATAATCACAACGGTTTAGTGTTTTTCAACAAATTTGAGGCACTTAATACAAAAATGAAAACCGTCAAGGTTGGGGTCACTACGCCTGAACCTTTGACGACAATCAGGCTTGAAGACCTTGAAGGAAAAGAACTCGGAACCTTTGATATTAATATTGATAAAAAGCTCTCAACTATTGAAGGTCGTCAACTGATTGCCTACAAGGAAAAAGAAGGCAACGGACAACTTTTGACACTGTCTGCAATCATTGAACTTGCAAAAAATAAAATGAACCGCTTGACCTACTGTTCTGATGAACAATCTATTCCGTTTTTGGCAAGATTGGGGTTTGTTATTGATAACGATAACCCGAAATATATCAGACGTGGGCTTAAACAGGTTATGAAAAGTCGCTTGCCGAATATTGATGAATTGAAATACAAAGCAAAAGTTTTGTATCCGCAAGTTAATGATGTCGGTGCAACAATCTCCGAAGACAGCAATATTTTTTATCGTGGTTGTAAGGTTTTGAGCGACTATATAAAACTTATTGCACGCAACAAATACCCTGAAAAATACTATCCGTTTATGGGTGTCGGAACGGATATGAAGTTTACGGATTGGGAACTTTTGACGGAAAAAATGTATTTGAATAAATTGACAGACCAGCACTGTCTTGATTATAAATTTTAACGAGGAAGAATTTTGTTTATTGAAAATTTTAAGGTGGAAGAATGGTTTAATCTTTATGAAAAAGCCGCAAAGTACGATTTGGCGGACACTTGCGTGGATTCGCTGAGTTTAGAAGAATTGTTTGAAATTATTGGCGAGAAAGACCAACTTTTGGACGAAATTTTTACAAGAAAATTGAATTATGGTGACATTCACGGCAGTAAAAGATTAAAACAGGCAATTTCAACGCTTTACGAACACCAAACACCCGAAAATATCACAATTACACACGGTGCAATCGGGGCTAATCATCTTGTGATAATGTCTTTGGTGGAACAGGATGACAAAGTGGTTTCCGTTGTTCCGACATACCAACAGCATTATTCAATTCCGAAATCTTTTGGGGCTGACGTAAAAATGTGCTTTTTGAAGGAAGAAAATAACTGGTTGCCTGATTTGAACGAACTTGAAACCCTTGTCGGAAGTGATACAAAATTAATCTGTATAAACAACCCGAATAACCCGACAGGTGCGGTTATTCCTGATGAAATGATGAAACAAATTGTCGAAATTGCAAAAAAATCGGATGCTTATATTTTGTGCGATGAAGTCTATCGAGGATTAAACCACGAGGGAAAGCCGTTTTCGGTGTCGGTTGCAGACCTTTATTCAAAAGGGATTTCAACGGGTAGTATGTCAAAAGTCTTTTCTCTTGCAGGTTTGCGACTCGGTTGGGTAGTTGCGGATAAGGAAATAATCTCACAAATCAATCATCATAGGGAATACAACACAATCAGTGTCGGAATTTTGGACGATTATTTCGCTACACTTGCCATTGAAAATAAAGATAAAATTATAAAAAGAAATCTTGAAAAAATCAAAATCGGGAAGAAAATTTTGCTGGATTGGGCAAATTCTGATTCAAATATTCACATGATTACCCCGCAGGGCGGAACGACCGCTTTTGTCAAATATAATTCTCAAATGCCTTCGACGGAACTTTGTAAAAAACTGCAACAGGATACGGGAGTTATGATACTTCCGGGGGAAACTTTAGAGGTTGACGGGTATTTGAGGATTGGTTATGCAAATAATTTTGCCCAATTAAAAATAGCGTTGGAAATCTTTTCAAAATGGCTGAAAGATAACAAATTTATGGTATAATCAAGAAAAATAGGAAGATAGGGAGTACCGAATTTATGAACGTAAACACAAATTATCAAAATATTGCAGACAGTTACTTGTTTTCGACCGTAGCGAAAAAAGTTGCGGAATTTTCGCAAAACAATCCTGACAAAAAGATTATCAAACTCGGAATCGGTGATGTGACTTTGCCGCTATGTAAAACAGTTGTTGAGGCTTTGAAAAACGCATCCGCAGAAATGGGCGTGAAGGAAACTTTTAGAGGTTACGGACCTGAACAAGGTTATGACTTTTTGCGTGAAAAAGTCCAAAAATATTACCAAAGCCATAATGTTGAGCTGGATATCAACGAAATTTTTATATCTGACGGTGCAAAATCCGATTTGGGAAACATTTTAGATTTGTTCGCAACCGATAATACAGTGTTGGTGCCTGACCCTGTTTACCCTGTTTACGTTGACACGAACACAATGGCAGGCAGAAAAATCATTTATATTGATGCAAATGCCGAGAACGAATTTTTGCCGTTGCCTGATGAGTCAATCAAGGCTGATATAATTTATATCTGTTCGCCAAATAACCCGACAGGTGCGGTTTATAACAAAGAACAACTCAAAAAATGGGTGGATTACGCAAAACAAAACGATGCGGTTATTTTGTACGATACGGCTTACGAATGCTTTATTACCGATAAGAATTTGCCGAGAAGTATTTTTGAAATCGAAGGTGCAAAATCTTGTGCAATAGAATTTTGTTCGTTGTCAAAAATGGCAGGATTTACGGGTACAAGATGCGGTTATACTGTAGTTCCGAAGGCAATTAAAGACGGCTTGCTTAATAAGATGTGGCTAAGACGTCAAACTACGAAGTTCAACGGTGTTCCGTATATTATTCAACGTGGTGCTGAGGCTGTGTTTACGGAAGAAGGTCAAAAAGAAATTCAAGAAAACCTGAATTATTACAAAGAGAATGCGAAAATTATTTCCGACACTTTGAAAAAGCATAATATTTGGCATATCGGCGGGGAACATTCACCTTATATATGGTTGAAATGTCCTGATAATATGACTTCTTGGGAGTTTTTCGATTACTTGTTGAATAATGTTCAGATTGTCGGCACTCCGGGTTCGGGATTTGGTAAAAACGGTGAACATTATTTCAGATTAACCTCGTTTGGCAGTCGAGAAAATACAATCGAAGCTTGCGAAAGATTGGACAAGTTTTTGAAATAAAGTTTGAAGAAATGTTACAGAGAAAATGTCGAAAATTTTTATAAATTTTCGACATTTTTGTAGCAAAAAATATTTTCACGAGTGTTAATACACATACAACAATCGGATTATTTATCTCAAAAAAGTTTGCAAAATTTTGAAAAATGACTATAATAAAATTGTCATTTTTAGTGTAAAAATATATAAAAAAGGAGTCATCATGATTACGAAAGAAGTCAACGATTGGATTAGAAAAGTCGAAACAAAAAATTATTCTTCTTGGGACATTATGGAAGAATTTACAACTCTATCAAAACATCTTACAAAAGAAGAATTAAACCAAATCAAAAAC
>CAVKDD010000206.1:0-3699 GCA_963654845.1 Acutalibacteraceae bacterium
GAGAAAGAGGTGTTTATATGACAGTAGATGATGCGTTGGTAATGATTTTAGCCGGAGGAGAAGGCAAACGTTTATATCCGTTGACAAAAGACCGTGCAAAACCTGCCGTACCGTTTGGAGGACGTTATAGAATTATTGATTTTGTTATCAATAACTTTATTAATTCGGGATTTTACAAAATTAAAATTCTTACTCAGTATAAATCCGATTCTCTAAACAAACATATAACAAGAGGTTGGGCATTGTCGCCGTTTTTGAACCAGTATGTCGATTTGGCTCCTGCTCAAATGAGAACGGGTAACGAGTGGTATCGTGGAACGGCTGATGCGATTTATCAAAATATTTTCCATATTAATGACGAAGACCCACGTTATGTTTGTGTTTTTGGCGGTGACCATGTTTATAAAATGGACGTTAGCCAAATGCTTAAATATCATAAAGATAAGCACGCTGATTTATCAATTTCGGGTATTCCGATTCCGATTGAACAGGCGTCAGAATTTGGGATTATGGAAGTTGACGATAATTGGCGATTAATAAACTTTGTTGAAAAACCTAAAACTCCACCAAAATCTATTCCGGGAAATCCGGGTATGTGCTTGGCTTCAATGGGTAATTATATTTTTGACAAAGAAATTTTACTCGGAGCTTTGGAAAAGGATTACGAAGACCAAAATTCTCAACACGATTTCGGTAAAAACGTAATTCCGATGTTGTTAAACGAAGGTAAAAATATTTATGTGTATAACTTTGCGACAAATTCTTTCCCGGGAATGACGGATAGTGAACGAGGTTACTGGAAAGATGTCGGAAGTATTGATGCTTATTGGCAAGCCAATATGGATTTGCTTGAACATACGCCTGAATTGAATTTGTATTCAAAATCTTGGCCGTTGAGAACTTTCAATTACAATTATCCGCCTGCAAAATTTGTTTGGGAAGAAGGCGATAGGGTCGGAATGGCTACAAATTCAATGGTATCGGAAGGTTGCATAATTTCAGGCGGCGGTTTGTCACATTGCGTTCTATCTCCGAAAGTTAGAATTAACAGTTATTCAAACGTTACTGACAGTATTTTGATGGAAAATGTCGAAATCGGCAGATATTCTCAAATTCGTAAAACAATTATTGACAAAAATGTTGTAATTCCGCCATATACAAAAATCGGCTTTGATAAAGAAGAAGATTTGAAACACGGATTTTATGTTTCTGAAGGCGGTGTTACTGTTGTGCCGAAGGGTGCGATTTTGTAACAATTACTACATAAATAGTTCTTTGAAGTATATTTGGGGTACAATTCTTTTGTACCTCATTTATTTGTAAATTTTTGTGAATATACTAGCAAATAAGGGCAATTTCATGGTTTTATATACGTTAATGTTTTGGGTAGGTAGCAGAAAACATGGTTAGCTTAAGACCGATAACATCAATAGCAAGATTTCCAAGCATCGTGACTGATGCGATGGCTTCTGCCGTGCCTAATATGACCATTTCAAATAAGAGGTTAAATAAAGTTATTGATTATGTCGGAAAAGAGTTTTCCTCTCCCGAAAACCGTTTGATATTGGGTGTTACGGCGTTAATGACTCAGCCGTTTATTGATGCGGGAAATAAAAAAGTTGACGAGGAAACCCGTAAAGTTTCCGTTGCCCGAACTGTTGCAAAGATTATTGCAGGAACTTTGACAGGGTATTTTGTGCGATTAGGCTGTATCAAATCGATTGATGCTTTTACGAAATTGCCTGAGGAAATCAATTCTAATACCAAGTTAAAATCCTTGCGAATGTTATTTACTCCTGATTCTGCTATTGCAGGCGGATTAAAGGATTTGGGTCATTATAAAAATGCGTTGGGGACAACTTTGTCCTTGTTTGTAATGTTGTTTACAAATTTCTTGATTGATGCACCGTTGACGAAATGTTTAACAAATTTATTCACCGCAAAAATTCACGAACACGACAAAATAAAGAAGGAGAAGGCTCATGAGTAAGGGTTCTCTTTTCAAAGCGTTCAAGAATTATATGGCGGAAAACTATGGTCATAATCATGGGAAAATGCTTATTCATACAGGCGTTGTCGGTTGGATTTTGTCTGCTGCGGCTCAAGTTGCGGCTATCGTAACTAACGATGAGATTTCTAACAAGCAAAAAATGTACCTTATTCCGCAGGAGCTCGCTGATGCTGCTGTTAATATCGTGTCGTTTTATCTTGTTACTCAGTCTTTTAAATCTGTAACTTCCAAAATCCTTAATCGTGGTAAACTTTTAAGAAAACCAATCAGAAACTTTTTAGAAGCAAACGGTGTTAAAAATGTCGGTCAAAAAGGTTTCGATGTCTTGCGTGACGGAAATCTTACCCCTGAGCTTAAAAAGGATTTCTTAAAGTTCAGAGATGGTGTTGATTTCTTGGCAACTACTGCGGGTTCTGTTATGTCTTGCAATATTCTAACTCCGATTATTCGTAATGAAATTGCAACACATAAACAAAAATCTCACATGACAAAATACAGTCAGTTTATTGATAGCGAAAAACCTGCATTTTCAGGCAGAACATATTTGCCGAAACCTAATATGCAAACTTTTCAATCTCAATCAGCAGGTTTAAAAATATAAGTAAATAAATCCGCCGATAATTACCGTGACCAGAAGGATAAACATTGCAACAAGTTTATAAAAAAATGTTGTCGTGTATTCTTTGCCCTCTTGAAGTTTGTGCAAAATATCTCTTGAATAGTCGAATTTGAAATCATTTTTTGTTTTGCTGTAAGCGTTTCCCATTGCTTTTTGGAATTTGTACATGTTTTCTAATTCTTTTCGGGCATTCGGGTTTGAGATAGTCAGTTTTTTCATCTTGATATTTTCTTTCAAGTTCAACTCGTTATCTACATAAGCAGACAATCTGTTTTTGAAATCATAGTTAATGACTTCCTCTTGTTGTGAAGTTTCGGTTTGAGGGTCTTTTGAAAATTTCTTCAAAATATTTTGAAGGTCGGTGATTTTTTTTCGACAATTCGGACATCTTTCAAGATGTAAATCGACATATTCTTTTAATTTTGAGTTTAATTTTCCTTTTATATAAAAGCTTATCAGTGCGGAAACTTGATTGCAGGTTAGTTCTTTGTTCATCATTCACTCCTTGTTATATATAATTTTTTAAGACCTCTTGCAGTTTTGTTCTTGCTCGTGCAATTCTTGATTTGACTGTTCCGACAGTGGTATGCGTTGCCGTTGCAATTTCGTCATAACTCAAACCTTGAAATTCTCTCAGGATAATTGCGATTTTGAAGGGTTCGGGCAGTTGTCGGATTGCAGATTTTATGAGGTTTTCGCATTCTGTTGAGATACATTTTTCAATGGGTTTTACCTTCGTATCTGTCAGTTCGATTTTGAAAGTTACCTCTTGAGAATCGTTCGTGCAGTCGATTGAGATTAGTTCGGGATTTTTTTTGAGCTTTCGCAAACTGTCATAGTAGGTGTTTGTGATAATTTGGTTAAGCCAACTTTTAAAACATTTGGGATTTTTCAGATTTTGAATATTTTTGGCTAATTTTAGCAAGATTTCTTGAGTTAAGTCGTAAACATTCTCATCATTTTTTGCGAAGTATGCAAGCGTTGCATAAACATCTTTTTGAACTTTTCGGATAAGTTCTCCAAGAGCCTTGAAGTCCTCTTTTTGTGCCAGCACAACAAGTTCCTCAAG
>CAVKDD010000207.1:0-3685 GCA_963654845.1 Acutalibacteraceae bacterium
CCTTGCTATAATTCCTTTATGGTATGGTATGGTATGGTGTGGCGGGGCGGAGCAACTATTAGCTTTCGATTGTTTTTATATCTGTGTAGGGAAAATCGATTGACTCCAAAATGAAAAAGCAGTAGTAAAAACAAAAAAGAAAGTAGGAAAAGTATGACAACAATTACTCCAATTTATGTACAACCTCAACCACAAACTCAATCAAAACATAAGGTCGCAAGACACGTCGTAAACGCAGGTGTTACTGCAGCAGGTGTAGGTGCGACTGCCTATGCCGTACGCAAGGATTGCATAGGTAAACTTTTGGATTCAAATAATGCAGTTGCTAAAAATGTGGTAAAAGTTTTTTCAAAAATCGGTGAAAAATGTATGAAACCGTTTGATGAAATTTTAAAAATGCCATTGGAAAAAAGAGGATTTGATGCTAAAGAAATTTCAGAAGCCCTAAAAACTTCAAGAACAGGAGCAGCAATGCTTGTAACCTTGGGAGCAGTCGGATTAGGTTTCCTTGCTCGTGGTATTTACAACGCAGGTAAAATTAACGCCGAATAATAAAACTATTAAATAAATTCACCTAAATATGATGGCGGCACGACCGAAAGGTCGTGCCGCCTCTATATCTTCAATAAAATCTTAACTTTCAGGTGTATCGACCCATTTTTTCGCATCAAAACGAAGGTCGGTGAGCTTCATGTTCAGGGATTCAACGTATGGTTTAAATTTTACCAAAAGTTGAGTTTTTCTCAGTAGTAATTCTTGTGCTACGATTGGGGTTTTGCAGGCTATGACCATAATTGAGCCTTTTATCATTGAGTAAGGTTTTGAGTTTTGTGCAAATTTTTCACCTGCAACTTTTCGCCAAAATTTGCACAGATTTGTTCGAGTCAGGGCTTTTCTGATGACGGCATTTTTTGACATTTCTGCAATAATGTCGTCAATATTTTTAATTTTTAAATAACGTATTTTTTTCATAAATGCAGGTAACTCTTTTTTGTGTTAGTATTATGGAATGGTGACTCAACAATTAAATGATAGCATAAAGAATTCAAAAAATATATTACTCGTTTCTCACATAAACCCTGACGGCGACACGTTGGGAACGATGTGCGGAATGTACAATTTGATAAAAGATAATTACAAAAAGCACTGTGAAATGGTTGCGGTGTCTGATATTCCGACAACGTATGATTTTTTGCCCGCAAGAAATCACATTAAATCGGTTTCTGAATTTGATTTATCAAGAGAATACGATTTGGTGATAAATTTGGATGTTGCGGCTCTTGACAGATGCGGAGAGGCTCAGGTGTTGTTTTCAAAGGCGAAACATACCGTTAATATTGACCACCACGAAACAAATGTCGGGTATGCGGAAATTAATATCGTTGAACCTTATGCTGCGGCTGCGGCTGAAGTTTTGTGCGGAGTTGCCGAAGATTTAGGCTGGAAAATTTCAAACGACAGTGCAATTTGTTTATATACGGGTTTGATGACGGATACAGGGTGTTTCAGGTATTCCAACACCACTCAAAAAACTATGCGTTATGCGGGTGAAATGATTTCATTAGGCGTAAATCCTTCCGAGTTGTATCAAAAATGTTACGAAACCTCGTCAAAGGATATGGTTTTGTTCCAAAGTTATTGCGTAAATAAGGCACAATTTGTAAATAATGACAAAATCGCTTATACTATAGTTTATAAAAAAGATTTGGAAAAATTTAATAATAAAGGTGAAGATTTCACGGACGGTTTGACCGAAAAGTTGAGGGCTATTGTTACTACTGAGATTGCGTTTGTGGTTAAGGAATTAAATTCAACGACTTCAAAGGTTTCAATGCGAAGCAAGAGTGAAAATATTGCTCAAATCTGTTCAGAATTTGGCGGGGGCGGACATAAATTGGCTGCGGGTGCCGTTATTAAAGGAACTCCGACACAGGCTGTAAAATTGATATTAAAAGAAATCAAAAATAAAGGTTTATGTTAAAGAAATTACTGAAAAACAAAACGATAAGAGGGCTGGTTAGGTTAATAAAGTCGATTATTGAAAACGACTTTTACGGTATGGCTGCGGAAATGGGCTTTATGCTCGTTGTGGGAATTTTTCCGTTTATGTTGTTTTTAATGGCGGTTTTTGGTTGGCTCGGTAACCGTTCTTATTTGGTTTCGATTTTGCATGTATTGTCGGGAATTATGCCTAATCAGGCAATGAATTTGCTTCAATCCGTGTTGGAAGAAACGATGATTTTTAATCACGGAAAATTAATGGCGATTATCGGTATTGTCACAACTCTTGTTCTTTCTACAAACGGCGTTGCGGTGATTTTGAAAGGCTTAAACCGTGCGTATAAAGTGATTGAAACGAGAAATTTCATATATACAAGGGTGCTGTCTTTTTTAATGGTTTTTGTAAATATTTTGGTGATGTTTTTGACGATTAACATTATCATTTTTGGTAAAGTTATTATTACGTTTTTGGTGACACATTTTGGAATGACAAAATCTGTTGCTACTTTGATTTTGACCCTTCGTTGGCCTGTTGCGTTTTTGGCTTTGTATTTAATGTCTTTTTTGATGTATTATATTTTGCCGGATTTGAAGGGCAAAGAGGCGTTCAAACGCAGAAGTGCAATTCCGGGGACTATATTTTTCACGACTTTGTGGTTGGTAGGCTCGTGGGGGTTTTCGATTTATGTAAACAATTTGAGTACATATAACCTTGTATTCGGAACGATTGGTGCGTTCTTTATTTTGATGATTTGGCTTTACTATACGTCAATTTTGTTGCTTATCGGGGGTGAAATCAATTCGCAGGTTTATAACAAATTGGCATATAAATCAAACGAAATCCACGAGGAAATCATGGAGCTTCGCAAAAAGAATTTCAGAAGGTAGTTTTATTTTAAAAAGTCTTTCCAGTAACTTCCGTTTCCGTCAGGGCTTTTGTCTTTTAGGGCAAAATAAGCACAGGAATGAGCGGGTGTCGTGGTTGAGTTGCTACAGTAGTTTTTTATAATATTTTCATCCGTAACATTTTCATTTGTATCATTCCAAGATGTTCCCGTGTATGGTACGACCGTGTTGTTATTTGTGAAAACAAATACAAATCGGTCATAGCCGAGCCTGTTTGGGTTGGCATTTCCGTTGATATCGACACAAATTTTCGGACCGTAGTCAATGCCATACCTGCTGATATTATCGTCAAAAGCATACAATCTTCCTGTCATATCAAGGTGTACGCTGGTCATATCGCAAGGATATTGAGCGGTTAATGCTGTTCCGTTCAGATTTTTTTGAGTTATGTTGTTTTGCACATCATAAGACTTCCAGCGATCACTTGTAGTTCTTGCGTGTCCGTTAAAATGAGAGAGAAATAAATCGATAGTTTTCTCGTTGACGGAACTGCTTTTGTTATCTTTATATAAATATTCATTCGCATCGTGTACCGAATAACCTTCGGTTTGGTAAAAGGATTGAGCGGCGTTGTTCAAATCGGCATAAGTCTTTTTGAATTGGACGGCAAGTTTCTTTTTTCTCAGATTTGAATTTATTGTAGGGATTGCAAGTGCAGCAACTACTCCGATTATTCCGAGTGTGATAAGAATTTCTGCCAGTGTAAATCCGATTTTCTTTTTGAACATCCTCATCTCCTTGTTTAATATATATTGATATTATCGTTACAATATTGAAT
>CAVKDD010000208.1:0-3643 GCA_963654845.1 Acutalibacteraceae bacterium
ACCTTAACCTTTAACCATATATATAAAGTATTTTTTTAGAGGAAAATTTCACAAATCGACTAATCTTGTTACAAAACTTTACTAAAAATTTCAAAATGAAAAAGCCCCTGAAAATTCTCCCAAAATTTGATTAGTTTTGTGACAGTTTGTTACAGTGAATGGATTTTCGAGTTCCAGTGTATTACGATAGAAACAAGGGGGATATCATGCCGGCAAAAACAGTTGATTCAAAAAGAAAGATAGATGAAAATTTAATTCCGCAAAATATCGAGGCGGAACAGGCGGTACTTGGTGCAATTTTGGTTAATCCGGAAACTTTGGCAAAAATTTCCGACACCTTGCTACCCGTAAGTTTTTATAAACCTGCTCACAGATACATTTTTGAAGCAATGCTCCAACTGTTTAATAACAATGATGTAATTGATATCGTTTCGGTTTCGGATGTGTTGAATTATAGCGGAAAACTTGAAGCTGTCGGCGGAAGAGCCTATATTAACGATTTGGTAGAAAATACGATTACCACAACAAATATTGCGTATTATGCCAAAATTATTCAGGAAAAAGCGGTCAAAAGAAGACTTATCAATGCAGGGTCTGAAATCGTAAGCAAAGGCTATGATTTAGAACCTAGCGACAGGTCGTTAGAAGAAGCGGAACGTTTGATTTTTGAAATCGGTTCAAGCAAAGCCACCGCTGATTTAAAACATGTAAAAGATTTGGTATTGGATACTTGGGAAAATATTGAATACCGTTACGAACACAGAGATGAACTTTCAGGATTGAGAACGGATTTCACGGAACTTGATACAATGATGAACGGATTGCACCGCTCGGATTTGATAATTTTGGCGGCACGTCCTGCAATGGGGAAAACAGCTTTCGCCCTCAACATTGCTCAAAACGTTGCAATAAAAGAGAAAGTTCCCGTTTGTATCTTCTCTCTTGAAATGTCAGCCTCTCAGTTGGTACAACGTATGTTGTGTTCTTATGCCGAAGTTGATTCCCAACGTTTAAAAACAGGTAATATGTTACCGCAAGACTGGGAAAACCTGACTGCAGCAATGAACGACTTTAGCCAAGCACCTATCTATATTGACGATACAAGCGGTTGTACCTTAACGGATATTCGTACAAAATGCCGAAGATTGAAAACTCAACAAAAAGATTTGGGCTTAATCGTAATCGACTATTTGCAGTTGATGGAAGGCGGCGGAAAAGATGACCGTTTGCAACAGATTTCGGCAATATCAAGAGGTTTGAAGATTTTGGCAAAAGAACTCGATGTTCCGATTATTACACTTTCTCAGTTGTCCCGTGCGGTTGAAAGCCGTAACGATAAACGTCCGATGTTGTCAGACTTGAGAGAATCAGGTTCAATCGAACAAGATGCCGACATTGTAATGTTCATTTACCGTGAAGACTACTACAACAAGGCGGAATCTGAAGAGGAAGAAAACGTAAAAGCCACCTCAAAAGGTTTGTCGGAAGTAATTATCGCAAAACACAGAAACGGACCTGTCGGCACGGTTAAATTGCTCTTCCAAGGCAATATTACAAAATTCAAAAACCCAATCGACCAAGCCTTCGATGCGTTTTAGGGTACAAATTTTTAAAATTGATTACAAATGGGGCGAAAGTTATTATAACTTTCGCCTTTTAAAAAATCCTACAAATGTTTTATTATTATTTTTATTAACTTTGCTATAATTAGGTTATGTTTGATATAACATCTCCGGCAATATACATTCCGGCAATATTTTTAGCACTTGTATTTTCACTTGCGTTACTCATTGCAAAAGACGCAAGATTTTCTCGTGAATACCCAATGGAAGAATTGCCGTACTATGACGAAATAAACCTGTCAATGGGCTATATCAAACGTAATATTTTGGAAAGCGGACGTTTTAAATACCGCAAAAACGTGGATTCTTCGATAAAATATGACAACAAGATTTATAATTCACTTCGACATGCCGGAATTTTGTATTCAATGTACATGTACGAAAAATGCGGTTACAAAAACACCTACAAAGAAGACAGATTAAAATCTTGCGAATACTTCATTAACCGCTATGTTAAAAAATTGGGCGACAAGCACTATGTGGTGGTATCTTTGCCAAAAGAAGAACAAATAAATATGCCTATCGCAAAAACGGGTGCCGTCGGGATTGCCTTGTGTGCCTTATCAAATTTATTACCCGAAAAGAAGATTTCAGCAGAAATTTTGCAAGGTTTGGGGGATTTTTTACTCTATATGCAAGCTTCTGATGGTAGAATGTATGCTTATTTAGACCTTGAGGCTAACAAAATTAACAAAGAGGCAGAAGCCGTTTTTTACACAAGTGAAGCCGCTTTCGGACTGTTGAATTTATATGAAGTCGATAATCAGATGAAATGGTTACACGCCGCAAAAAAAGCAATTTTGTACGTTGTAAAAAACACAAAAGAAATCGACAAAGACGCACCGTTTGACCACTGGGCTATTTTGACAATAGAAAAATTATTACAAAAAAATTGGATTTTAGAAGACGAAAGAAAACTTCTGATTTCGTATGTAGAACGAGTTTTGATAACCACAATCGGCAATCAAATAACCGACAAAGATAACAGTTATTTCGGAGCGTTTTACGAAAATCTACGTCCCGGAAGTATCGGAACGATTATGGAAGGACTTGCGGCAAGTTATAATTGCACCGAAAATGAAGATTTTAAAGAATTACTCTATAAATCGCTTTCAATAGGCTGCTTATTTTTAAATAAAGTTCAAGTCAAAACGGGTGCTCAGGCAGGCGGAGTTCCAAACTCTGCAAACTGGGTAGTAGCGGGAGTTTCACCAAACGCAAGCGTTATCAGAATGGACAATGTTCAACATGTCATCCTTGCGTGGCTGAATTTTCAACAAATTATTAAATCTCGTCCTGCGATTACGCAAGAATAGTTTTGTTTCTGCCTGAATTTTTCGCCTTATACAAGGTGTCATCCACCTTTTGCAAAAACTCTTCTTTCGTTTTAATATCGGGAGTTAACTGGCATGCACCGATACTTACGGTCACATTGACGTTTTCATCCTGATAGGTTAATCCTAAATTTTCAACGGTTTTTCTGAAACGTTCAAGCGGTATAATTGCCTGTTCTATGTCGGTTTCAGTCAAAATTACCACAAATTCTTCCCCGCCAAAACGGAAAACCGTATCAGTTTTTCTGAAAGTTTGCAAGGCCGAATTTGCGACCTGACGAAGTACAAAATCCCCGCAAGGATGTCCGAAAGTGTCGTTAATATTTTTAAAATGGTCAATATCAAACATTACAAGGGTCAATTTGTTATTATACCGAGAAGCTCGCAAAAACTCTTTTTCAAAAGTATTTTCAAAATTTCTGCGGTTTGCAAGCCCTGTCAAATTATCGGTAACAGACAAATATTTTGTGCGAGTATAAATATAGTTAATCTGTTTTATAACTTCCATTTTATTTTCTTCCGGCACATCGAAAGTTTGGATAATATGCTCAATATTATGCTGAATTTCGTCCAACAAATTGTCCGGAATATCAAATGTAATGTCTTTTAAATCTTCAACCATAAAGCCCTCTTGTGTAATTTTAGCACAAACCTGTAAACTAATCTTTTACAAAAAGACAAACGGCT
>CAVKDD010000209.1:0-3637 GCA_963654845.1 Acutalibacteraceae bacterium
TAATCCAGTGTTATATTTCAACATTGAACCCTAATTGCTAAGCCCAATGTAGGTCGGAATTGCTATTCCGACACTTAAAATTACGCTGTCGGCGTGGCAACGCCGACCTACTTTTCAAAAGGCTTCTCCTCAATCTGTGTCTGCATTTCAGGACGTTGGGCAAGTGTGCCCAACCGACATTTAAAAAACAAAAATCGGCAAAGTATCAAAACCTCACAACATCATCAGAAACAAAACAAAAAGGTGGCATGCCTGCCACCTCGTTTGTCTTTTCATTAAATTCGTTCAAAATTCGCCAACAACCAAAGCAAATTTTTCAACACATTAACCGTTATTTTCCTAAGGTTTGTGTCTTTTGCGGTCTGCCGATTTCTCTGTTCAAGTCGTCCAATCTGTCAGCAGTACCCCAAAAAATTCTGTTTTTAAATTCCTCTTTGATTTTTTCAATCATGCCTGCCTGTTTTTCATCTTGAGGATCTAATTTGCTTATTCTTTGAGAAACATTCAAATCCTTAACAAAAGTCATTTCCTTTTCGGACAAATTGTCATATCCGAAAACTCGTTTAATCCCTCTTTCTTTTTCAGCAAAATCAATAATAGCATCTCTAATCTGTGAAAATCCCAATACAGGATTTTTTCTAAGATTATTGTCAAATCTTGAATATTCTTTATTATTTACATCTAATCTTATATACTTGTTCTTTTCAACCACATTAATAACATCATTTTTGCCGTCTTTAAGCAAGCCTTCCACAGCATTTGCGTACTGTCTTATTTCTTGAACATTTGTTTTCCCGACAGGTGTACGAAAAGTATCACGCAAAAGTTTTGAACGAACAAAGTGTGAGGTAAACGTTTGATTTTGCGGGTTATTATAATTTGATGAAATTTGCACTATTATTCTCCTTTTTAATATCACATATCATACAAAACTCGTAAAAATATTTTTTGCTATTTTCAGGCAAAAAATAAGCGATACCGAAAAACTCCGATACCGCTGTATTTTAAAGTAATAAATCCTAGATATTTGCCAATTTTTTATAGAAATCGTTTGCTTGTTCAAACTTATAAGCAAAGTTCAACAATCTTGATTCCTGCAACTGAGGAGCAAGGATTTGCAAACCAATCGGCATGCCTGACTTGTCAAAACCTGCAGGAACGCTGATACCGGGAAGTCCTGCCAAGTTACAACTGATTGTTGCAATATCTGTCAAATACATTGCCAACGGGTCAGAAGTTTTTGCACCCAATTCAAATGCCGTATTCGGGCAAGTTGGCGAAATCAAAACATCAACTTGTTTGAACGCTTCGTTAAATTCTTCAGTAACCAACGCTCTCATTTGTTGTGCTTTTTTATAGTAAGCATCATAATAACCTGATGACAAAGCGTAAGTACCAAGCATTATACGGCGTTTAACTTCAGGACCGAAGCCTTCTGCTCTTGATTTTGTATATAATTCCATCAAGTTTTTAGGATTTGGTGTTCTGTAACCGTATCTTACACCGTCAAATCTTGCCAAGTTTGATGAACATTCCGCAGTTGCCAAAATGTAGTAAATTCCGATTGAATATTTCAATTTTTTCAATGAAATTTCAACGATTTCACAACCCATATTTTTATAAGTTTCAATAGCGTGTTGCAAAGCCGCTTGAACTTCAGGTTCTAAACCTTCGCTCATAAGTTCCTTGATAACGCCGACTTTTTTACCTCTGATATCACCGTTCAAGTTTTGTGAATAGTGCTCAACAGGCAAATCCAAAGAAGTTGAATCTTTAGGGTCATGACCTGAGATAACTTCCAACAAATTAGCGGCATCTTCAACAGTTCTTGCAAACGGACCGATTTGGTCTAACGAAGAAGCGAACGCAATCAAGCCGTAACGGGAAACTCTACCGTAAGTAGGTTTCATACCGACAATACCGCAAAAACTTGCAGGTAAACGGATTGAACCGCCCGTATCAGAACCCAATGCCAAAGTTGCTTCACAAGAGGCAACACTTGCGGCAGAACCGCCTGATGAACCACCCGGAACTTTGTTCAAATCCCAAGGGTTATGAACTTTATTAAATGCTGAGTTTTCGTTAGATGAACCCATTGCAAATTCGTCCAAATTAGCCTTACCAACGATAGGAACTAAGTTGTTTAACAACTTTTCAGTAACTGTCGCATTGTATGGAGAAACAAAGTTTTCCAAAATTTTAGATGATGCGGTTGTGCGAGAACCCACCAAATTCATATTATCTTTCAAGGCCAAAGGAATACCTGCCAACAACGGCAATTCTTCACCTTTAGCGATTTTTTCGTCAACTTTTTTTGCTGTTTCGATAGCGGTTTCTTTTGTCAAAGAGTTAAAAGCACCCAACTTATCTTCCAAAGCATTTATCCTGTCAAATGCCGCATTCGTAAGCTCAACGGCTGAAACTTCTTTGTTTCTCAACGCTTTGCTTTGCTCTGTTGCGGATTTTTTCAACAAATCGTTCATATTATCTCCTTAAATCCTAATTCTCATTAGAGATTGTAAGACAAACAAACCCTGATAGCAAGATTTTAGTTTTCTAAAATTCGCACGCACAAAATGCTAAATATCAAACATTTCAGAATTTTCAATCAAGGTTATAATTTCATTTAATCTGTTTTTATCGTGATTATGCCACCAACCGATTAATGCCTCAAAAGCAGTGGCTTGGCGGTATTCGGTTTGAATATTTTTTCTGCCGACAGGTATCGGAAGATTTCTCGCACGTCTTGCAAGCTCCAATTCCTCTTCCGTCAAGCTTGGCGTAAGATAATGCAACATATCACACTGAAACTGTGTGCGAACCTTATCTGTCGTCATTTGGTGTAACTTTTTGGCATTGTTTGTCAGTTTGATTGTTTTTTCCCTGATGTACAATTCCCAAACCGCATCGCCCAAGTAGGCATAATTTCTTAGATTAATTTCTTCCATATTACCGATTTTACTACAAAGATTAAGTATTTGGAATTTTTATGCTAGTATAAGTATTACAAAAAGAGAGGTTCGTCTGATGAAACTTTGTAAAAAATTGTTATTGATAAGTGTTTTTGTACTGTTTTGTTCAATCCAAACTCAAGCGATTGAAATTCAAGCTTCTTGCTGTACAAAATCGGAAATTGAAGCCCCGCAAGACGCTTTTCGCTACAAGCAACACATAAATAACCTGCACGCAAAACGAGCAGTAGTTTATAACGCACTGGATTTGTCAGATGAACAAATTGCGGCACGAGAAGCAATCGTCAAAGAAAATTCGGGGATTTACGAAGAAAAATTTAACGAACTGATAAAAGAAAGTTATACCCTGAAAGCCCTAAGAGTTGCCAATGCGGACAGTTCCACCATCAGCCAACAGAAAAAAATCGTTAAAAACCTAAAAAATGACATTGATAACCTCTTGAAATGCGAAGATAAAGAATTTAAAAAATCCCTGACAAGAGAACAACGTTCAAAATATTCAATGATTGCAAAACTAGAAAGAAGAGATTACAAAGCCGTATCGCACCAAAAGGATTACTACAAATCAAACCCACGCATGCGACAATTCGGCAACCCGCAAAAGTAAAGTTTTACCACGGGTAATCTTTCAAAATCTTCCAACCGTCACGGCGGATTTTTTCGGC
>CAVKDD010000210.1:0-3621 GCA_963654845.1 Acutalibacteraceae bacterium
CCATACATACTAATTACTATAATTGTAACATAAAATATTATATTTTCAATAGTTATATTTACGATTTATAACAAAAATTTAAAAATCTAAATCCATAAAATCTTCGTCTTTTTTATAACTTTTCTTTTTAGTTCTGATTTTTTCGTTTTTCTTTTTCGCCTTCGGCGACAACTCCATATACGCATTATCTACAGAAACTTTTGTAATTATATCGTTATTTTTTCTGTCATAAAAAGTTAGCCAATACTTGCGATTTATATTATCAACAGCAAAAGAAACGGTTTCTATAACCTTTTCACCGGGTTTAATTTGTCTGAACATCAACTTTGTATTACCAAAAATTGACGGACTGAATTTTGCATTATAATCATTCACCAACGCCATGTCAAATCCCGAAAGAGTTTTATCTGACATATTGGAAATTAACAAAGTCAAAGTTATAGTATTGACTTCACCAAACGGGTCTTTTTCGTGTTTAACGTCATTTATGCTGATTTTCAACCCGTCATACAAAATTTCTTCCTGCTTCAACGCTTCTTTTTTATAAACAGGCAAATCAAGCGAAGTATTTATTCTGACCTTGATTTCATCACCGGGAGCAATCAAAACATGGTTACCTTTTCTAATCAACGCCACCCCAAGCCCTGCAACACCGCCGACTGCCGCACCGCCTGCAAGAGTATAACCTTGAGAAGCAATCGCCGCCCCAAGACCTAGCCAATTCAATGCCACCAAACCGCCGACAGCACCGCCCGCAACGGTATAACCGACATCTTGAGCCACGATTTTTGCCCCCTGAGCAACGGGATGAAGTTTTGTTGTCATTTTGCCTTCTATTGGAATTTCACGTCCGTCAGGTGTAACCAAATAGTCAAACGCCAAATCCATTGACGCCTCTTTTCCCATTCTGCCCGGAGCCGTTGTATTGGTCAATTTTCCGTGAGCAAGCGTTCCTTTCGGGATAATAATTCCCTTATCTCCATATACATCATCGGTAACTTCCGCAAAAAATTCATCCCCTTCAATAGAATAAGAAGAATCCAAAATTTGCGAAACGGTCATGTTAATAATTTCTTTTCTGTTAAGAGTTTCGATTTTGCCCGTAAACATTTCATCTTCATACTGCTTAAACTCGGCACTTTCGGTAACCGAACCCTTCAACGGTTCAGCCGCAAACGCAGGAGCAACTACTCCCGAAATCAACGATAATAATATATATATACCGATAAACTTTTTCATCTTATACACTTATCCCAAAATTAACCAAAAACTTTATTAACCTTGTTGCTCTTCGACTTCTTTAGCAATCTCTTCCACATAATTATTCACTTCGGCAGGTTCAAACCCCGAGCATGAATTCCAAATCAAAGTCGGTCTTAATTCAGTCAACAACGGACTTGGAAATTCATTGTGGCATTCACCTTTCAGCATATTTGTAGAACCGTCCACACTTGAAGTGAAATTCTTACAACAACTGCAAATCTTCAATTTCAAACCGTAATCTTCCATTTTTGATTTCAACTGTTGCAAAGCATCAATCATTCTCAAATGAGAATCCGTAACATATTTTTTATTCTTATAAATAAATCTGATTTTTGATAAACCGCTCTCTGTTGAAATAAATTCCAACTTACACGCTCTATCTCCGTATTTTGTCATTGCATAAACATCAACAACAAGTTTATCGGTTTCAGAATCCGTATTTGCACCGAGTTTTTTCAAAGTATAACGAACAAGCGGGAAGTTTTTAATAATGTGACAAAGTGAATAAATCGGATACAAAGTCAACAAAACAACTTCCTTGAAATTCAATTTTGCATTGACCAAACTTATACCATATACCGCCAACAACAAGGCTGCCGAGAATATCACAACATTACATTTTACGATAAATTGACAGTTATATGAATATAAAATTAAAACCAAATAAGCAAAAATCAAAGTCCAACAATTCGGGTTTAATAAAGAACAAATATGTTCAAAAAATCCTAAATTAAAACCACGAATACTTTTGCATTTTTCGGCAAGTAATTTAAACCTGAAAGTCAATCTCGGCTTTTTAAAAGAACAATCCTGACCCAACACAAAAGATTGAATATTCGGATTATACATACACTTGTGACCTGTTTGAGATAATAACAAACTAAAATCCAATTCGTTATTAATATCTTTGAATTTAATTTCCTCAAGTTCATCAATAACCGATTTTTTAACAATAAACAAACCCGAATCAACTTGAGTAGCAAGCCCCAACAAAGTTCTTGCCTGTTTCAAAAAGTTAGCGACATATTTTTTATGAACGGCCTTGATTTTATCAACAATATCCAAACTTGAGCGGTTAATATTCATTTCGCCCGTAACCGCATCAGCATTTGTCAAAGCAACATTAGCCAAAGTTAGGAAATTACTGTCAATTCTGCGAGTTCCGTCAACAAAAACATAAGCATCAATCGTTTCATCGGTCTTTAATTGTTCCAACAACATAGAAACCGCCTGATTTTTACCCAATGTGCCATGGTCTTGAATATTCAAAACATAAACGAACTTATCATTTTCAAAGATTTTTTCCGTTCCGTCATTGCAATTATCCAAAACCGCATAAACCTTGAAATTAGCCAACGGGTAATCCTGCATTTTCAACTCTTCGACCAATTCTTCCAAGCAAGCCCTATGGTTATGCGAATAAATAATTACCGCAAAATTACGCTTATATTCGTCATATCTTGAGTATTTGCGTTCCAAAGAAAACGGTTTGTCGTTCAAATTGCGAACACCCAATATAAAAAGGTATAACGTATATAAAACTAAATAAAAATATAATAAATCCAGTAAAAATTCCATAAGCTCGCCCTCATCTTAGGTACATGGTAGTAAAAAATCAAAGAAAATTCAACCTTTTAAAATTTTTAAACTAATCCAAATCAATATTTATTGCTCCTTGACGAAATATTCGTAATTCGTTATTCATAACTCCGACTACCGTTGATTCCAGCCCCTTTGCGACATATCCGTAATCAGGAATAACAATATCCGCAAGTCCTGACATATTTTCCAACGCCTGTTCGTAAGTTTTTGCAGACGGTTGGTGAGATAAATTTGCACTTGTCGTAGCCAAAACATGTTCGGGTATTGCTTCGCAAATTTGTCTGAAAATCTCATTATCAGGAACTCTTATTCCGACAGTCGGCATATTTGAAGTTATATAATCGGGAGTTTTGTCGCTTTTATCGGTAACAACGGTTAACGCTCCCGGAAAATATTTTTTAATCAACTTTTGCCCAACTTTTGGAATAGGTTTGACATAATCCAAAAGATTATAAACCTCGTTAGACATCAATATCAAAGGTTTTTGAGCCTCTCTTTTTTTTATATCATAAATTTTGCGAACGGCAGCCTCATTGTTTGGCAAACATCCCAAACCCCACACCGTGTCCGTAACATAGGCGATAACCCCGCCCTTTTGCAATATTTCTACAATTTTTTCTTTATCTTTTAACATATACAATATTTTAGCATATAAATTTAATATAACTACAAAACAACTTGAAAAATATAAAAAACAGTTTATAATAAGAGTAGGGAGGCTGTTGCCAATACAACAGCCGTTGCAGTCCCTACAAT
>CAVKDD010000211.1:0-3608 GCA_963654845.1 Acutalibacteraceae bacterium
AATGAGTTGAGAGGAACTCGAAATGTAATTTTCTGTTCCTACTCGGTGATTCAGAATCTCTTTAATAATCAAAATAAACCAAAATATTAAGTTCCCAAAACCCTTGTTACACCTTGACATGAAGAGACTCTGAAACGAGCTTCAGGGTGACCTTCTTGGGGGGTATCCATTTTACCTGCCAAATAGTTCCCCCCCCCCCCGAGAATTGACAAAATATTAACTATTGTAACAAAAAGATGTGGAATTTTCTTCTGCATCTTTTTTAAATAGCAAAATATATTTTTAGCCGTTTTGTACATGTCAAAAGTGTAAAAAATAAGGAGTTTATATGCAAGTTTCAAGAATCCAGGCAGGGTATTTTCCAAACAGGGTACAATACAATAATATAAATGCCGAGGCGAAAGCACGAACGGATAGTGAGGGCTTGAGCCGAGGCGAAAGAAGTAATCCGTTTGCTAAAGTTCCTATTGGGTACAAATACGGCATGAACGTAAGTTTTGGGGAATATTACGACCCGAACCGAAAAATTCCTCATATTGATTATTTTGAATATCAGGCGATGAGTAGTGCGACAAAACGAAGATTTCGCAAAAAATATGACACTTTTTTAAAAACGGTTGACCAATCCAAATTGGCTGAACCTCAAAAATATATGCCGTTGAGAATGGAACATACGATGAAGGCGTTTATTGATACCGCTAAATTTTATTCTCAATTCAAAGACCACCAAATCATTTGTTTGGGCAGAAGTCCGAAATGGTTTTTGAATGCGGCAAAATGGATGGAAGACGGTATTGAAGATTATACCTTTGTTGCGTTTTCAAAATACTGGTTCCGCCGTGATTACACAGAAGGTGTGAAAAGGATTGACCACTGTGTACCGACAGAGAAAGAAGAAGCTGCGTATAGAAAATATTTGAAAAGGATACAGGCTGACCCTGCAAGTATTGTTAAAAAATATCAGGAAACAGGCAAAAAAGTGATTATCACGGATTATATCCAAACGGGTAAAGGCGTAAGCTCATTTTTGGATGTAATGGGACGTTATGCAGACGATTTGGGAATTCTTGATGAATTTGCAAATTCTATTGAAATTGTCGGAATCGGCTCAATGGCGTTTACGGAGGAAAAGAATCCGGGTGAAGACGAAATTTCCACTCCTCGTGTTTACATGCCACCGATTTTGCGACCTTACGATGACAAAATTAAACAATCCTTCCATGATTTAGATTATGACATGTTCAAAGATATGTTGTATGACCAAAACGTAAACGAATGCCGTTCTACATATTATCCGCATTCGGCGTGGACCTTGTACAAACCTGACAGATTTAAAACAGGACTTATTCACGACATGAAAAAAGTTCATGCTTTGAAAAAAGAACTTCGTGAAAAAGCGGGTGAAAGACATGCGGATGCTTGCTTGTCCTCTTTCACTCCTGAAATGTTCGATTACCGAAACTTGGTAAATTTCCACATTTTGGATGAAATGAACAAGGCGGGTGTTCTGAAAAAGAATGACGGAACTTATCACTCAAGAATGTAGTTTTAGGGAATTTTTTAATAGTGAAGTGGGGCGGAAGGCTATGCCTTCCGCCCCACTCTTTTGGGTTATTTTCCATAATCGAAATTATAGAGATTCTTGATAAATATTTCTTACCAATTCTCTTGAATTTCCGCTAGGTCCGATGTTAATCAAACCGTCAAGAGAAGGTGTTGTGAAGGCTAAATCGGTAAGCTTTTCAACGTCTTCCGCTTTGAAGCCCATATCGGTAAGTTTTTCAGGAACATCAACCGATTTCAACCATTCGTAAACGCCTGCTGCGGCTTTTTCGGCATCTGCAGGGTCTGCTTTTAGGTTTGGAACGATTGGTGCTAAGATGTCGGCAAGTGTTGCTGCTTTATCTTTGTAAATGGTTTTGATTACGGCAGGTAACAGGATTGCAAGACCTAAACCGTGTGACAGGTCAGGTTTTACGGCACTTAACGGGTGTTCAAGTGCGTGAGTGTAGTGCAACAAGCCGTTATCGAAACTTACACCGCCCATCATTGCTGCATAAGCCAAGAAATATCTTGCTTCCAAATCTTCAGGATTTGCGATTGCTTTTGGCAAGTATTTTGCAACAAGTTCAATAACTTGTTTTGCAAGAGTTATTGAATAAGGTGATGCAACGGTTGAAGTTGCCGCTTCTACAACGTGGTTAACCGCATCGATTGAAACGTAACGAGTTTGTTTCGGTGACAATTTTGTCATAAGTTGCGGATCATCGATTGCGAAAGTTGGATAAATGCAATCGTAAGCGATAGCAGGCTTAAAGTTCTTTTCAAGGTTTGTAACAACTGCAAAACGGTTGGTTTCAGTACCTGTACCGTGAGTTAGGTTGATTGAAATAATCGGTGCTGCTTTTGTAGGTTCAAAAGTGAAATCGTAAATATCTTCTGCTTTTTTGTCAGGATATTCAAGAAGGATGGCAACTGATTTACCTGCATCTGTAGGTGAACCGCCACCGATTGCGATAACTGCTTTTGCACCGAAATCACGAGCCATTTGTGCGGCTTCGTTTACATGAACCGTTGTAGGGTTTGGTGTAACTTTATCAAAATTGATGTATTCAATGCCGTGAGATTTCAAGGCTTTTTCTACAACATCCCAAGCACCTGTAGCTTTGTAGGCGTTTCTTCCTGACATAACGATAACCTTGTCAATGCCTCTGCCTTTGATAACTTGAGCAATGTCGTTAATCTTTTGGATAGCCCCAACGCCAAAATAAACGGTTGTTCTTGTGCGAATTTCTTTAACTTCGTTGATATTAATATCATCTGTCCACATAAAACTCTCCTTTCATAATACCTTCTAACCATTTCTTTCAATGAAATTATAAGTTACAAACGGTAATATTTCAAGCATTAAATGTTAAGAAAAAGTGAAAAGTTTATCTCTTCCAAACTTCATTAGGAATTTTCCAATTATTCCTTTTTATATATGATAGACACCAATAACCATTACCTTTTAAGCAATTTTGTTCAACTTCGGCAGCAGTTTTATTTGTTCCTGCAGGAAGGAGTCCGCTTTCAGGTACATACACTGCAACATATATATCTTTTCCTATTTTATTTGGTTTATTTTTTCCGTTTACATCAAAGTAAACGATTAAACTTTCTTGAGTTGTATTTATACCAAACATACTGTTTAACGAACTTAGAGAGCCCCAACCGTCTATGCTAAATGAAATTCCTTTAGCCGTAGTGAAGGATAATGTATTAAGTCCCATTCCCGCATTGTCTGAATACCTTGCTTTGTTGCCGTTTAGGTCTTTCACTTCACCTTTTTCGTGCCAACAAGAAAATGTATTGTAACAGGTTTCAAGAACTTTTATATGGGGTTGAATAAATTTTCTAAACCAATCTTTCATGCTTTCATCATTAAAGTCTAAAATTGTTGTTCCTGTTGTGTTATCTGCGGCATCTGCAAGTTGCATTGTTTGGTAAATGAGTGAATAAGCTACTTTTGTTTTTGCTTCAAATTGGCTTTTAGAAATTTTTGAAAATAATGTCGGCAACGTCATTGCCGAAATTACTCCGATAATGCCGAGTACAATCAAGACTTC
>CAVKDD010000212.1:0-3590 GCA_963654845.1 Acutalibacteraceae bacterium
GATAAAATCTACGCAATTAAAATTGCTTGATTTTTAATCTTTTCAGAATGACATATTTTTTGCAAATTTCACCCAATAATCCTGCTAAATTGCCTAAAATCCCTAGAATGAACACAAAACAACAAGGTCGTTGTTGTTTACTTTTGCATCGTTGATTGCGGCAGAAGATGACATTTCTTCCATTCCACGACTGCTCAAAGTTCCTGCAATTCTGCATTTTAATTCTGTAGAACTTGCTCTGTTATTATTGCTGTTGTAAACTTTTTCACTCAATTCGTCAACTTTTCTGTTCAGGTTTTCGATTGCGGCGTTGGTTGAATCTATGGAAGCGTTTTCGTGACGGAAATCTTCTCTTTCCTGATAGTATTCCGATTCGGTTCTGTCACCTGCTTTTTCTTCGGTTACGTCTTTAGTATTTGTATAAATTGCTGCGATTGCGAATAAAAATGTACAAATTATTGCAATGGTAAATACTTTGAACTTATTAACGTTTTCCATAAAACTCTCCTTTGTAGTGGTATTTATAATAAATAGTTTAGCATAAATTCAGAGTTTTGCCCGTTTGTTAAGTATTATAAATAAGTGAAATTTGTCAAAACTTAGCATTATTGCACAATGTGAATTGTTCGCTTATAATTTTGGTATGAAGAAGTTTGATATTTTTAATCAATTTCACGATCCGATTATTATCGTTAGGGGATATGAGCAGGTTGTTTTTAAGAATAATGCGTTTTGCAGAATTTTTAACCCGTTTGGCGATATAAGAAAATTCGCACATCGTATGAATTTTGACATGTGTCCGATGGATAGTGAGAATGTCGATTTGTATTCTCCGATTTTTCAGGCGATTGTGTCGAAGGAGTCTTTTTCGGCGAGGGTTTCGTATTCAACGGGTGACGGGAATATTTCTTATTACGATTTGACTGCATCAAAACGTGGATTATATACGATTATCCGCTTGCTTGACGTTAGTGCGGATGTTTTGTTGGAAGATAATTTGCGTGAAAAAAACGAGGTTAAAAATAAATTAAACCAACTGGAAGAAGAAAATGACGAACTTCAAAAAATCAGATTGAAGGCACAATCTCAGGCAATTAAGATTGCGTTGATTAACAAAGTGTCAAATATTATAAGAGAATCCGTTGATATTTCCGTAATTTTGAACTCCGCTTTGAAGGAACTTGCGATTATGTTCGGGTGTTTTAAGGCGTACTATGCTTCTTATGCGGGTGTGAATTTCAAGGTTGAAGAGGTTTATGGCGAAAATGCCGTCAAGGTGCAAGAGATTTCTTTTGATGCCTATACGATGAATAAATTGAAAGCGGGTAAAATTGCGGTTAGTTATTCATTGCTGGAATATGTCGGGGCAACCCCTTTCAAACAGTCGGTTTTGAGGGTAATCGTTCCCGTATTTTATACTCAAAAAATGATTGGGGTTTTGGTGTTGTTGAGTTACCAAAAACGAGAACTGAACGAGGAAATCGAGATTTTGGATGCGGTATCTTCTCAACTTGGCAGTGCGATTATCAGGGCGGAACTTTATCAAAAAAACGTTGTGAATGTCAAAAACTTGAAAAGAACGCTTGCGGAACTAAAGGAAACTCAGTTGCAGTTGATTAACGCTGAAAAAATGGCGTCACTCGGTCAACTTGTTGCGGGGGTTGCACATGAAATAAACACTCCCGTTGCCTCGATAAAGTCGAACAATTCTTTGATGACGAAACTTATTCCGCAGATTGAACAGGCGGACGTTCGGGACATGCTTTTAGAGATTAATAATATTGATAGTGAGGCAATTCAGCGAATTAATAATATTGTGATTTCGTTGAAAAAGTTTGTGCGACTGGATGAAGCGGATTTGCAAGAGGCAAATATTAACAAAGAAATTGACTTAACTTTGGATTTAATCAGGCATGAAACAAAAAATAAAATTGAGGTTGTGAAAAATTACGGCGAATTGCCACCCGTTAAATGCTATCCGAATATGCTAAATCAAGTGTTTACTAATATTTTGGTGAATGCGTGTCAAGCGATTGATGGCAAAGGGCAAATTGTTATTACTACGTTGTATCGTGACAAAAAGTTGATTGTAACGATAAAAGATAACGGTAAAGGCATTCCGAAAGAGGCTTTGGACAAAATTTTCACGGCAGGTTATACGACTAAAGGTGTGGGGGTCGGAACGGGCTTGGGACTTGCGATTAGCCAAAAAATTATTGCAAAACACGGCGGTGAAATAAAAGTTTTGAGTGAGGTCGGTAAGGGTACGGAATTCATTATTACTATCAAATGTGAGTAGCAAAAGTTTAAGAAATGTTAAAAATTTTTTGTTGATATAGTTGTATTTGAACCGAGATTGTAAAAATATTTATAAAATTTTTTAAAATTAGTAACACTATTGAGGTAGAAATCTGAAAAATGTGTTATATTAGTAGTACGAAATGAATAAGTGTCAGATTTACCCTTAATCATCTGACAGTTAGAAAGATAAATTACTAAAGAAACAACTATGAATTGTAAACAAAAATTAACAAATAGATGATAAAATAGCAATAATTTCTTCTAAAAAAACTTTATAAAGTAGTAGGTGTAAATTATTGTAGTAATGTCGGAGGAAAGTAATGACAATTAGTGTAAGTAGTAAGAAAAAACAAGTGAAGAAATCGTTTGACGAATTATTGAATGACCTTAGAACAAGTAATTCTGAAAAAGTAAGATATAACGCAGCCAGAGTGTTGGGTGAAATGGGTGATTCAAAAGCAGTTGAACCTTTGATTGATGTTTTGAAACACGATAAAAACGGTTCAGTCAGATTATATGCCGCTCGTGCATTGGGCGAATTGGGCGATTCTGCAGCAACTGTTCACTTGATTGAATCTCTACGAGAAGACCGTAACGTTGATGTTAGAGTTCGTGCAGCTCGTGCGTTAGGTCGTTTGGGCGGTGCTATTGTAGTTGAACCGCTTGTTGAATCTTTGAACGATGAAAATCCTCAAGTTTGTATCACAGCAACAGATGCTTTGATTGAAATCGGTGATGTTGCAACAGATGCTTTGATTGCGTCATTGGATCACGAAAAAGTTAATGTAAGATGCGATGCAACAAGAGCGTTGGGCGAAATCGGTAACAAAAAAGCAGTTGATAAAATTATTAACATGTTGTATGACGAATGGGTAAATGTTAGAATTTATGCGGTAACTTCTTTGGGTAAATTGAATGATACAAAAGCAGTTCCTGCCTTGATTGACGTTATGAAAAACCGTTCAGAAAACGAATTGGTTAGAGCAGGTGCAGCAGCAGCATTGGGTGTTCTTAGAGACCAAAGAGCATTGATGCCGTTGAGAGAATTGATTATGGAAGCTGAAGAATTAGGCGAATTGGAAGACACAGCATTAAAATCTTTCAAAAAGATTATGGCTGCAAATTGGCAATCAATTCCCGGTGCAACTCCTCAAAAGAAACCTGCAGGTACTTTTTAATAGATAACTAATGGTTGTTTATTATATATCAAAGCGACTCTATATAGGGTCGCTTTTTTACATGAAATGATTAAATTGTCGCAAAAATTTTCTAAGTTTTTAGAAGGACGA
>CAVKDD010000213.1:0-3589 GCA_963654845.1 Acutalibacteraceae bacterium
AAGTTATTCTATGTTGATAGAAAAACCAACAATATTTGGGCGATTGAACTTGATAATAATTATTTGTTGAAAAATATCGGAAGTTTTCCGAATATTTCAAAAATTGCTTACCAAAACGGAAAAATTTATATCTTGAGCAGAACAAAAAACAGAGTTGCGATTGTTGATTACGAAACAAACGGATTTATAAACGAGTTTGAAGTTTCTGAAAAACCTGTCGATATGTATGCTCACAATAATGAATTATTTATCTTGTGTGCTCAGGATAATATTGTTGAAGTTTTGAATACGGAAGAAGATGTGATTACCGATAAATTGTATTTGAACACAAACGCTTTTGCAACAAATATTGTTCCTGTTGAGGGCAGTAATTTGATTATGGTTACAAATGCTTTGTCAGGTTTGTATTCCGTAATTGACACAGATTTGAAGGAAGTAATAAAAACAAGTCCGCTTGACATCCCTGTCAGAGCGATTGTTGTAACAAATAAGGTTAAAACGATAAAATAGATTATGATTGAAACATTTGACACTACTACACAAGAAATCTTAAAAGATTTGGAAAAAACTCAAAAACAGTTTTGGAATATTTCAAGAACTACGGCTGAATTTTTGTATAATATGATTGTTGATTCAAAATCACAAAGCGTTATTGAAGTCGGAACTTCTAACGGATATTCGGGGATTTGGCTTGGTAAGGCTTTGAAAAAAACAGGCGGAAAACTTACAACGATTGAGTTTTACGATAAAAGACTTGATATAGCAAAAGAAAATTTTGAAAAATGTGGCGTGGCAGATATTATCACAACGAAAAAAGGCGATGCTGCAACAATTTTGGAATACTTGCCTGTGGATTATGAATGTGATTTTGCATTTATCGATGCAAATAAGGCTCAGTATATAAAATTTTTCCACTTGATTGCTCCGCATTTGAAGGTGGGCGGTTATATTGCGTGCGACAACGTAATTTCTCATGCTGCAAAGGTTCAAACTTTTCTTGATGACATAAACGCAAACCCTGATTATGAAAACGTGGTTTTGCCTTTGCCTGCGGGGTTGTCTTTGGCTAAAAAATTAAGATAATAAAGGAGTTAGAAAATGAGTGAAGATTGTATTTTTTGCAAAATAATCAATGGTGATTTTGGAACGGAATTTGTTTATGAAACCGAAAACACTGTAGTTTTCAAGGATATTAATCCGAAAGCTCCTATTCATTTGTTGGTTTGCCCGAAAACTCATGTTCCGTCTTTGAACGAACTTGAGGATAAAAACTTAATGGCAGAACTTTTGCAAACAGTGAAAGAGGTTACTAAAAAAATCGGCTTGAAATCTTATAAAACTCAAATAAATACGGGTAAAGAAGCAGGTCAAGAAGTTTTCCACCTTCATATACATATCTTGGGTGAAAAATAAAAAATAAGTTTTCAGAATTAAACAGATTCTGAATAACAAGAAAATTAAATGCTCATTGCAATTCGCATAAATTTTCTAAGTTTTCAGAATGACGAAAACCTTGATAAGCACACCAAATAACACAGTAGGTCAGGCATTGCCTGACATTCGTAAATTGTCGGTTGGGCATACTTGCCCAACAGGTGTAAATGCTGACCCTGCTTGATGAAAAGCCCTTGAAATGTAGGTTGGCGTTGCCACGCCAACAGCAGAATTTTATATCATAATTTAATATTTTGTAAAACTTCATGGCTAAAAATTAAAGTTTTCCGAAAAAATGTCGAAATACACCTTGTAAGAGATTATAAAGGTGTATTTTTATGGTTGAAAGCATAAGTTCACAGCAAAAAGTAAGTGGAAACAATACCACACAGACAACAAAAACCAAAAAGGTTCAACAACAGTCAACAAAGCAACCGATTTTTGACGGTTCTTCAACTGTTACTGCACAAAATAAGAAATACAGTTCTGTTTCTGTTACTCGTGAAGACGGTACGGTCGAAACCACAAAAGAAGACGGTACAAAAATCATAACCAACGAAAAAAATAATTACACCAAAACTATCAATCCTGACGGAAGTTCTGTTGAACAAAAAGACAAAAAAATGACTTATAGGGATAGTGATAACAGAATTACAAAAATTATTGCCGATGAAAACGGCAAAGAAATTCGTGTCGAGTTTGAATATACGGATAATAAAACTATTGCAAGAAAATATGACGGTACAAATGAGGATGCCAAAGTAACAAAAATTTTGGTTTCCGAACAAAAAGACGGTCATAAAATTTCGTCAATATACGGTTCCGAAGAAGATATGAAAAATAATAAACTTTCGGAAAGAATTATAGATATTGATAACCCGACTACAATGAAGACGGAAAAATATTCTTATGATGAAAACGGGAATATTAAAATCGTAACAACTGATACTTCGGGCAAAACAACCACAAAATATACCGATTCTAAGGGCAATGAGATTAAGGAAACCGACTTCAAAGACAAACTAACAGAAATGTTGGAAAACGGTATGGAATCAGATGAAAGTGCAAATCACATTGTTGCTCAGGGTGAAACAATACATCAAATGGTAACGAATGCTTTGAAGGCTCAAGGAATAGACTCTCCGACAGAGGAACAGCTGAAAACGGCTAAGAGAGCGTTTTTGGCAGCAAACCCTGATTCGGTACAAACTTATAATGGTTCTAAAAAGGCTTGGAAGGGTAATAAATTCTTCCTTCCCGGAGCGAAAGTAATATTTCCTGATTTTAATAAAGTGTTTGCGAATAGTAAAACTGAGGCAACCGACAAAACCGAAAAGACTGATAAGACCGATAAAACAGACAATACGGACAAAACCGATAATAAAAAAATAACAGAAGAACAAAGAGCAGCCATTCAAAAACAGTTGGGTGACAATTACGTTGTCGAATTTGATAAAGACGGCAAGCTTGTTGTGAAGGATAAGAAGGGCAATATTTTGCCTGAAATGACCAAATTGGCAAATGACAATTCGACAGATGAGGAAGACATTGATAAGATTATGTCAATGGATAAAAATAAGAATAATCAACTTGAATTGGCGGAGTATAGCAAATTTATTTATAATATGTTAGAAACCTCAGGGCTGGAATTGAAAGGTGAGGATGCGGTAAAGGCTCAAAAGTTGATACATGAAAGTTTTAAAAACTTGGATACAAATAAAAATGGCGGCGTTGACCGAAACGAATTGCAAGCCAAAGCCAAAGAAGTTATCCAAAAATTGACCGATGATATCAGTAAGATTTAAAAAGACATTGAATTTTGCATGTCGGTTGGGCATACTTGCCCAACAAACGTAAATGCAGTCGCTGTCTGAAAATAAGCCTATTAGAAAGTAGGTCGGCGTTGCTACGCCGACGGCATAGTTTTAAGTGTCAGGCAATGCCGTGACCTACATTGGGCTTAGCAAGATGTGTTTTGTGTTGATTATCACATTTTCATAATGACGAAAGCTTTGGTAGGTTCACCAATAAGTCATGCTGAATTTATTTCAGCATCTCTTTAATAATCAAAACAAAGCAAAGGATTATGCCCAAAAATTTTTGTAAAATAATGTTCCCCACATGCGGGGGAACCGAAATCTATGATTTCGAAGGG
>CAVKDD010000214.1:0-3586 GCA_963654845.1 Acutalibacteraceae bacterium
GAAAATTTATGCGAAAGCATTGAGCATTTAATTTTCTTGTTATTCAGAATCTGTTTGCCCCCCCCCTCACAACAGGTTCGTTGGTTCGCTTTATAACAATCTATTACTTTTTCAAATTCACAACGGTATAAGCATTAAAATCCACCGAGCCGAAAATTATTTTTATCCCGTCCTCACCGACAGGTTCCCATTTTGCAAAAGAAATGGTTTCAGCCCCAAAGTCATCATTCGTTTCCGTTGCAGGAAATTTTGCCATAACATAATGTGCCTGATACAATTCCAAACTAACCGAGCCGTCTTCTTCTTTTACGCCTTTAACCTGATAGTGTCCGATAGGCAAAACACCGTCCTCTAACTGAATTTCGGCAGGAATACACACTACAGGCAAACTGTCTTTGTTCGCTTGCTCAGAAATGACCTCAGTTTCATTACTTTGATGAAATTCCTCACCTTTTGGAACGGTTTTCTTTCTTATTCGTTTATTTTTCTTGTCTTCAAGTTGTTTTACGGTCTTTTCAAAATCTTCATCGGAAACACTTTTGTCCTGCCCATACATTTGTTGGTCGGAATTCCAATTCTCCCACAAATCATCTGACACATCAACGTCAACGTCCGCACTATAACTGACAATTACGCCAAACAATATCAAAAACAGTAACAATAAAACCTTCTTCATACTTACTATAATAACGACAGTTTTGAAAAAGTAAACCCAATATTTGTATGAAAAATTATTCTTCTATCGGCTCGTCAGATTGCGGTTTGTCATGAACTACCAAAAGTTTAGTAATTCTAACACCGTCCAATTCTTTTACCGTAAAGGTAAACTCATCATATTTAACAAAATCGTCAACAACCGCCAAACGTCCAAGTTCCTTCACTACAAACCCTGCAACGGTATCAACATCTTCTGTTTTAAATCTGTCTTCAGGAATATCGAAATACTCGGCAAGTTCATCCAATCTCATCATACCGTTTACCAAGAAGTGGTTAGGCTTGATTTCGGTAATATCTGTTTCGACCTCTTCGTCAAATTCATCCTGAACATCGCCGAAGATTTCTTCAAAAACGTCTTCCAAAGTAATAATACCCGAAGTTCCGCCAAATTCGTCAACAACGACAGCCATTTGACCTTTATTTTTCTTAAATTCACGAACCAAATTATCAAGAGTTATGGTTTCCGGAACAAGCAAAATTTTTCTTTGCAAAGATTTGATAGGGCAAGTTTTATCTTCAATCGCAAGAGAATACAAATCCTTAACGTGAATTAACCCCGTGATATGGTCAATATCGCCGTCATAAACAGGATAACGGGTATATTGGCTTTCTTTTGCAAGTTTATTCAACTCTTCCATAGGCATGTCGATAGGAACACAAACCATATCCGTTCTCGGAATCATAACTTCACGAGCGGTCAAATCAGAGAAATTGAACATGTTGTGGAGCATATCTTTTTCGGTTTCGTTCAAAACGCCTTCATCATAACTTGTATCCACCAACAAGTCCAAATCTTCAATAGTATGAACAACTCTTGTATTATTTGACGGAACTCTTAACAATCTCAAAATGCCGTTACAAGACACATTCAATATCCAAACAAACGGTTTTGAAATCGTCATAAACAAGTTCATCGGCTTTGCAACGTACAAGGAAATCTTTTCAGGATATTGCAAAGCAATACATTTTGGCACTTGTTCCCCGATAACAACATGTAAAAAGGTAATTACCAAAAAGGCAACAACCGCAGTAACAGGTGCTAAGTACAAGTGCATTGAAGGGAAGTGAGCCATTAAAGGCTTCAACATCATTTCAATGGTCGGCGAACCGAACCAACCTATACCGATACTTGCAATAGTAACCCCGACTTGAACGGCAGCAATAAAGAAATTCATGTCTTCTAATGCCTTCAACGCCAATTTAGCCTCGACATTACCGTCTTTTGTAAGTTGTTCGATTTTAACTTTTCTTGAACGAACAATCGCAAATTCTGCAGATACAAAGAACGCATTGACTAACAACAATATAAAAACAATTATCCAATTAGAAATTATAATTCCGGGACTTGGGTCACTCATCCTTAATCTATCCTCTTTTACTATGTCAATTATAATATCATCGTATAAAAAAAGCAAGTCTTGACTAAACCTGCAACTTATTTGAGTAAAAATTTCACATAAAAAAGAGAAAGCCCGAAACATACCTTCAAACTTTCTCTTTCTAATATTATAAGTTGTTCACTTCCTATTTAGAAATTCTGCCAGGAACAACAACTCCGCCTTTCAAGTTTTTCTTATAAAATTCAACGTGCGGTTGAAGGACACTGTCCAAAACTTCAGGAAGTTCTCTGCCTGAAACAACAGCTTCAACGATTTCTTGGTAAACGGTAGCAAATGCTCTTAATTGAGTCATAGCACCTGCAGCAGCAGGAGTTAAGCCCATATTAGAAGTTTCAACAACTTCTTTAAAGAAAGCACCTGTGATTTCATAAGATTTTGTCAAAGCATCAATATAGCTTGCTGCATTTTCTGAACATACACCGTTATCAGAAGGAACTGTCAACGCAAAAACCAATTTGTTTACAGGGTTGAAGTGTGCTTCTGCTGAGTGGTGCATTGCATCAGGAACTTTTGCAACTTGCTTCAAAGTGTCTTTTACTGATTCGTTTTGCATTTGAGCATGCCAATAAACAGTATTTTCAAACATTGAACCCATATATTGGTGAACAGAAGCTTCAATACCGTTCAATTTTGCATCAGCCCAGAAAATACCTTCTTTCAAAGCATCATTAATTTCCAAATCTTCTGATAAAGATTGAGCGGAAACTTCTTGAGCAGAATTTAACAAAGTAATCAAATCTTCTTTTGGCATACCAGCCCAAACCAAAGTGAACAATGCGTGGTCATCAAATGCTGAAAATCTGCCGCCAACGTCATCGTGAATGAACAAATCACCCAACCAACCGTTAGCAATAGAGGTTCTTCTCAATTCACTTTTTTCGCTGTTAGCGTCAGTTACTGCGATAAAGTGTTTTGCTGCTGATTTTTTAGCCTCTTCTTCTGATTGACCTTTTGCCATATAAGCATCAATCAACATTTGTTGAACTCTCAAAAATCCATCTTTTGTTTCAAATGTAGAACCTGATTTTGAAGCAATCATGAAGTTTGAAGAAGTTACATCACCAAGTCTGTGCATAAATCTTGCCAAACTGATTGAATCAACATCAGAATAAAAATCAACTACATCGTGGCAAACATTCAAACCGTTGATACCCAACATGTGTTCAACAGTGTGTTTTGAACCGCCGATACCCATAACGCTCAACTTTTTAGCACCTGTTTGAGCCTTGAATTTTTCAACCATAGAATAAAGTTCATCTACTCTTTTTAGTTGTTCTTGAGGTAAATTAACCCAGTTCAAAAATTTACCCGCTTTGTTTGCTCTTGAGGCAAATTCTTTTACAAATTCAGATGTTTTTGAAGCATATTTTGAAAAATCAACACCTGAAAAACTTGTTTTTACTGATGAATTTTTTGTTAACATTGATTTCTCTCCTTTTTTAGTACAATCTTCGCTAACATTGTAATAT
>CAVKDD010000215.1:0-3553 GCA_963654845.1 Acutalibacteraceae bacterium
ACACTAATGACAAAAATAAATGATGATAAAAATTCAGCCATGCTAAAAGAGGATTATTCCATACTTAAGCAAATGATGCTGTTAGCAAATGATGCGGGTGCTGTCGCAACATTTCCGAGTTCTGATAATATGCAACAATTAAAAAATTGGTTTGAAACGTACATTCAACCGCATATAAAAACCACAAGAGTGTGCTATAACCAATGGGGCTGTTGGAATAAGAATGTCAAAACAATTAACGGAAATAAATATCAGGGAAATACAATTTGCGGAAACGGGACGGTTTCTTTTATTTTGACAAATGGAAGTTATGTTTGTATAGACGATTTTGCGGATACTCGATTTGGCGTAAAACTTACGGGAACATCAGTCGGCTTGCTTGTTGACGTAAACGGAGATAAATTACCAAATACAATCGGCAAGGATATTTTTGCGTTTGTGCTGAAAGATGACCAACTTCTCCCCGGTGGATACGATATGACAGAACAACAGATTAACGCAGATTGCAATACAAAATCTTCCAGCGGCTATGGCGGTTCTTATTGCACAACATTGGCTCTAAAACAACATTTCAAACTGCCTGTTGTGAAAGAATAGGGAGTTTGTTATAGCATTTTCGTTGTAATTTCTTTTTCGGATATTGTAACTATTTACAACTGTTTTAATTCACCTATAACTTCTGTGCGAGTTGTATTTTGATATTGTTTTGCAAGTGTTTTTCGTTGCTTTTGTGACATTTGTTTAATTATTTTACGTTCACCTGATTGTGTCGTTGATTTCGGTGTTCCCTGTAATTTACAAAGTATGCCAAAACCTTTAACTCGTTGAAGTCTTGGTGTTTTGTTGTTTGAAATTTTTTCTGTTGAAGGAGTTACAACTTTTGCAGTTTTTTCGGAGTTATTGTTTTGTACTTTTTCGATAGGTTTGCCTTCGTTGCCCAAATTCCAACGGAAACCAAAGGTCATTGCAATACCTGTACGACCGCCGTTTCTAATCATAGCCTGACCAAATGCGGTGTATCTGTCTTTGAAACGTTTTTGCAAACCTACCCCGTATTCAACGTACGGTTTAATGCTTGATTCGGGGAGTTTTACGTTGTTTGCTTTTACGCTTGATTCGTTCATAGCGTTCCACACCATACCGACACTTGCGTAAGGTTGCCAACCGTTTTTGGTGTTTGTAATAAATCTTACACTCGGGTTCAACATTATTGAGTGCATTGGGTCGGCGTTAATTCTTACGCCTGCAGCGTTTGTGTAATCAAAAGTATTGGCGAAGGTGTATGACATGAACCAAATTGGCTGAATAATATATCTGCCTTCTTTAAATTCAAAGTTGTAACCTGTTTTAGAACCGACACCTGCCAATAAGGTTGTGAAGTCTTCTTTTCCGTACATTGTTGTAGTTTGACCAACAGTGGCACCTGCACTCAAGGTTAAGGCTGTCCACAAGTTGCCTTTGTAGAAGGTTTGAGTTAAACCGAGCAAACCGCCGTTCATAGTTGTGTCGCCACCGTTGTAACGGAGTTGAGAACCGTTGTAGCCGATGTAACCTGTTGTTAAACCTGTCCAACCGTGTTTTAGTTTTTGGAAATCGCTATCAAACCCGACCAATGTTCCGTAAGTTGTAGCATTTACGGCAGGAGCATTTTTGAGGTTCATTTTTTCAAAGGTTACATAAGGACGAACCCAACCTGCTTTGTTGTTAAATTCGGTTGCGATATTGCCTAAGTTTTCGTTGTAATCCGTACTTAGTGCATATTGATTAGCCTTTATGTGAGAAATTCTGTCCATACTCGGAAGTTGAGTGAAAGCATCAGCGTGTTCAAATACATATTTGAAAGTTTCGTTCACAGTTGCATTTGCACCTGCTTGAACGTTTACGGGTGCTGACAAGACGGCAGGGTTAAAGGCTCCCGCACCTGATGAGCCGCCGCCTCTGACAAATTCAAATTCACCCGTATTTGGAAGATATCCGACCGAATATTTATAAATTTTGCCAATATATTCGTTTGTTCCGTGATATTTTACGGAATTTGCAAACGCACTGTCAGCAAACAGAATGTTTGTTTTATCTTTTATCGGGTCCGCAAGAACATTCAAATTATTAACGTTGATTGTACCTGTATGTGTGCCGTAAGAATTAGCAACAATTCGTCCGACAGTTTCGGTTGCAGGGTTGATATCTAGAGTGTTAATGTTGATTGTGCCTTGATTTGCAAAACTTCTCAAGTTTAGCGGGGACAACCCCATGTGAGCAATGTTCATTGTTCCGTTGTTTATTGCTAAACTATTGTTGTAGTTTAGTTGAGAGGCTTCGTTTAAATAAGTTGTTGCACCATTTTGTGAAATGTTTGCGTTTTTAATTACGTTGTTGATGTAAATTTCGCCTGTCTTGTCACCTGTCAATTCGAGATTGTAATTTACACCGTCAATGTTGTCATTTAACAAAAACTTACCGTTTGTTTGAGCGTTTAGAGTTACGGTTGCGAACGGGTCGCCGTCTTGAGTTTCGGCATAGATTGCGTTTTGGTCTTTTACTCCGTTAGCTTCCGTATAGTTACCGCTAAAGATTGAGGAGTAACCGTCTTTTGCAACGATATTCAAATCTTTTGTTGTATAAATCGCACCGCCTTGTGCTTTGCTTGATTTAGACTTAGCGTAGTTGTTGATAAAACTGCTGTTTTCGATTTTGCCTATGATTGATTCGTTATAGATTGCACCACCTTTGGCATAACTGTTTTCAGTATCATCACCTGTTGAAATAGCTCTGTTGTTGACGAAATTTCCGTGAATAGTGTCTATGCCAAATACTGTTCCTGATATGATATTTGTGATTGCTCCACCTATTGCAAAAGTACCGTTGGTTTGTGCGTAGTTGTTTGTGAAATTACTGATTATTTCGCCAATGTGTCCGCAATTAAATAATGCTCCACCACGAGAGCCTGCAATTTTACCGGTTGATAGTGCATAGTTTTCTGCAAAATCACCATGAAGCGAACCAAGTTCTGCGTAATTGTTGTTATTAATTGCTCCGCCAGTTGCTCTGTCAAAACTTTCCACATGGTTACTTAAAAAGTTCCCTGTAATTGAGGTGATGTTTGCTGCTTGGGTTTTGCCGCCAAGGTTAGTTAGAGCCCCTCCATAGGCTTGATCGTTTCCTGAATAGGCATAATTTGAAACAAAATCAGCGGTAATTCTTTCTATTTGTCCCGGGACATTGTAAATAGCACCACCTCTGGTATAACCCTTTTCAGCAGTTGCAGAGTTTCCTTCAAAATATCCGTTTATTTCTTTTATTGTATTGTAGTTATATATTGCTCCGCCATAGGCATTGGTTCCTGTTGAACTTGCAGAATTGGATAAAAATTTTCCCTGAATGTTATCTATTATTCCTTCGTTATCGATTGCTCCTCCTGTAGCGGATGTTCCTGATGTTGAAATTTCATTATTAATAAAATCACCATTAATTTTATCAATTTTTCCACTTGTATAATTGACTAATGTTCCAGCAACGGAAGAAGATTTAGCGGTGGATTTATTGTTCAAAAAAG
>CAVKDD010000216.1:0-3486 GCA_963654845.1 Acutalibacteraceae bacterium
ACCATCATTATATTGAAAGGGCGAAAATCTCAGTAAATGGTGGGAATCGCTCCGCTTTTCACACCCTACTGCTATTAGTAAATTGAAAATGGTTCATCCGTGTATTTATAAGGCATGAGAATCTCAAAATCTCTTATAAACTTTTCATCTTTTGCGTTTTTTAATATTCTTTTTAGCTCATGTCTTTGAAATGCTGTAAAAAACGGAGAGTCAAAGTCACTGATATTCTTGGCTACCGCTTCAATATCTTCCTTTTGTGCGGCATCTTTCAGGTTGTTGAAATTCAACGTCAATTTATCGACTTCTTCTTTGAATTCGGGATTTTGTATGTTTTTGTACGCATAATCAAGCGGTGAGTAATATTCAAGGCGTGCGTAAGCGTTGTCTGCCAAGTTCAAAAGGTCTGAATCTTCAGCATTCAAAATGTGCTCAAGTATTGAGATTTCGTTTTCATCAACTTTGTTGTAATTGATTTTGCGAAGTTCTGCCATTTTGTCGATTATTTCCGATTTTTCTTTTGGATTTGCAGAGTTGATTAAATAAACTATTGTGTTTACTACAAATTCATCGTCAAGACTTTTCCCTTTTGACTCTTGCACCTCTTGGTCACTTAAAACTTCTAAAATATCCTGAGCTTGGGTTGATATTTTATCTTCACCCATTTTTATCGGTAGGTTTACAGAAGTATTGTACAAATTCGCATACCATTCTTTAGGAGGTGTTTTAATCTCGGGTTCAGGCTTTTGCTGTACAGGGCTTTCGTAATATCTTGGGGCATAATTTCTATTTTCTTCCCTTCTGTCCTGAACTGAATATTTGCTTCCTAATCCTTGAAAATAAGTATAGTTTTGTACTGAGTTAATTTGCATGAGAGTTCCTTTTTGTTTTGAAATGATTGAGGTTAATTTTATTTATGCTTTTTGACGAAATTCATTGCCCAAGCGATAAGATTCGGGTAGCGTTCTAGGTGAAGTCCTTTTCTTATCCATTCGACAATATTGTTTTTGGTTGAATCAATATTATTAAATTCTTTGTAAATAAATGAGTAAAGTCCTGTTCTGTCAACGCCTTCCATACAGTGAATATGTATTCTGCCGCCTCTGTTTTTTATCTTTTCCGTTAGGTTTAGAAATTTGAAGATGTTTTCTTCGTTTGGCGATTTTGAAACCGAAGGGATTGAGTGGTATTTCATGCCAAGAGAGTTTACCGTTTCATGTTCGTTAAAATTTAACTTTGCCGTTTTGTTTCGTCTAAAGTTGATAACATCAGTTACCCCTTGAGATTTCAGCCACGCAAAATCCTCTTGTTCAGGTTGTCCCGAGCGGGAAACGAACTTGTCTATTCTGTCGTATTTGGGCGGAATGCCGGTAAATGTAATTTGTGCTGTTTTCATTGTCGTTTTAATTTTTACTTGGGGGAGTTTTAAATAAATTTTTCGTTCAGTAATTCCAAAAATTTTTTTGTTGCCATTACGGCGTTAGTAACTCCACGTTGAGCGATAATTCCCCATTCTGTCCTGTTTTCTTCTGTCGGAACTTTGTTTTTGTGTGAAATTTGCAAGGTCATATCAAACAAATCTTCAAAATTTTTAGAATGAAGATTAATCGGGTTTATCGTTGCAAAAATTTCATGTTGCTTATCGAGTGTTTCGATTTCAAATTGCCTTAGTGCTTTTCTATCCAACGCTTTTGCAATAATTCCGCCCGCTTCCGTGTGGTTTGGTTGGGTAATATCCTGCAAATAATGCAAGGCTCGTCCTGCTTTGTCAAAAATTTCAGTAGCCGGAGCATTATTTTTTATATCTTCGTCCATTTCTCGCAAATGTTTCAGATAAGTTTGTTTTGCGTTGTGAGTTCTTGTAAAATCAAGGAAACTTTTTCGCTTTTGGGTCGGGTAATAAAAATGTCTTTGCCCAAACAAAAAAGCCTCATCAAAATCCGGTTGTTGTACTGATTTTGACATTATTTTCAGAACCTTGTCGTCTATCGGTAAAGTTTTTGCGGCTTCTTTTAATATGTTTGTGTGCATTGGGTAAACCCACCCGAAAGTCGGTGAATTTATAGAATTATTTATTTCCAAAAGTTTGTCCTTTATTATTCCATTGCTTCAGCGGCAATATTTGCCTCGTATTTCGGTAATTTATCAAGTTTGCCGTTGATATCGTTGATGTTGTTTGCTGATTTTATTGCTTTTTTCAAAAATTTCAGACCAAACGGTTTGAGTAATCTTTGAGTGAAGGTCACGGTATTTAACGGTTCTTCGCTGTTATCGAGAACATCCGCAGCTAATGCTTTTCTGTTTTTGCATTTTCTTATTACGATGTCAACGGGATTGTGTTCTTGGTCTTCGACCATTCTGTTTAATTCGTTCCAAAAGTTCTCATAGCGAGTTTCTGAGGCTCTATAGGTTTGCTTTTTAATTATCGCATTGGCACTTTTGTCTAATTTTATTGCCATTCCAAAGTTTGTTGTATTGTTTATCGGTGTAACGTTCATATTTCCCCCTTGGTTTTTCATTATAAAGTCCGTAAATAATATTTTTTGCGGGTTATGTGAAGAAGAATTTACAAAAAAGAGGCTTTTAAATAAAAACCTCTTTTTAACACCTTATCTGATGAAATTTGTTTTTTCGCCCGTTTCAAATTTTGGTTTGTCTAACCCGTTTTGTTTGCCTAGTTCAAGACATTTCAATATCCAAGCCATATTGTGACCAATATTTCTCATTGTTTGCAAACCTTCTTTATCTTGCAAAACCTCTTCAGGCTTGTTGCCGTGTACCATGTTCCAGTAGGTCGAACTTATTACGGGCATTTGACGAATTGTGAAATATTTATTTATAACATCAAGAGAGGCGGTTGTCCCCGCTCTTCTTGCCGATGCGATAGATGCAGCAGGCTTGAATTGGTAAATTCCCTGACCACCACTGCTATAAAACGCTCTATCTAAAAAAGATAAAATTCTTCCGCTCGGGTGAGCAAAATAAACAGGTGTGCCGAAAACAAATCCGTCAGCTTCTTTTGATTTTTCGACAAATTCATTAACTTTGTCATCATTGAAGATACATTTTCCTGTTTCTTTACATTTCCCGCAACCTATGCAATCTCTGATTGGAGCGGCACCGATTTGGAAAATTTCATAGTCTATTCCGTAAGTGTTAAGAGTTTTTCCGACTTCTTCGAGTGCGGTATATGTGCAACCTTTTAGGTTTGAACTTCCATTGAGCATTAAAACTTTCATATAAATTCTCCTTTCTCAGTTCAAGTTTATCAAAAGGAAAGTTTGTTTTAAAGCTCTGATGATATCATAATAAAAGATGCCCTATTCGTAGTAGGACATCTTTTACAAATTATTTCGCTTTTCGTATAAGGGGAACGATAAGTTGGTTAAACTTCAGAGGAGTTTAGCCAACTTCCTTATATTTTTATTATAAATTATATTGAATTATTTTTCAACTAAATTTATAAATTTGTTTTGTCACCCATTTGAC
>CAVKDD010000217.1:0-3476 GCA_963654845.1 Acutalibacteraceae bacterium
ATATAATGGCGAAATAGAACATAATCCAAGAAAAAAAGGGGACTATGAGATTTTCAAAATTACTGGCTTTATTATATATTTTTCGAGATGGTGGGCAAGGCTGTTTACAAGTACTCGGTTTATGCTTTTTTATTATAATTCTAATTTTGCTTATAAAAGTCATTTGCGACAACTTTATAATACTTCTCAATATTGGAATAATTAGTTGCATAGCAATAGTAGTAATACGCTGTTTTATTAATTACCAAAAATACAAAGACGAAACACCTGCTCAAATGCAAGAACGCTTAGAAAAAGAAGAAAAACTTAAAAGAATTCGGGAATGGAGTAAGCGAAATCATTGCTAGATAACTTTAAAATTTAAACAAATTTTAAAAGATAACATTATAAACATTATTTTGGTCAAAAATAACCCAATATATTCAGATAACCTATTTTCAATACTCTTCCATGCAATCTTTTGGGATTGAGAGGTCATCGCAGAGGATTATGTAGATTTCTTCGCCCGCTTTTGCGTGGTATTTCAGTCCGGGGGTTACAAGTCCCGTGACAAGTCCGATAAAACACCCGACAGGCAAGCCAATCGCCGCCGCACCAATCGCAATTTTATGAGGTTTTGGGATGAACGCCAAGCCTGCACCGGCTCCTGTACCGACTCCGCCCAAGCCTACCGTATAAGCCGTTAGTTTTCCCGCCGTCATCCAGCCGTTTTCCACAAGTGAAAAGTCCTTCGTGAACGGTTTTGCCTTAACTTCAAGTTCCGTCCCGTCAGGCAACACCAACTTATTCAAGCTAATATAAACTCTTGCATTTTTATTAAGCATTTTTTGTTTTGTAATTCCACGCACATATCCGACAAATTTTGAATTCATCGGCAGCACGACCGTCCCGCAAGTAGTACAAATATCTTTTGGCACATAAAAACTTATCTCATCGCCTTCACTTGCACATTCTGACAAAAACTTACAATCAAACGCAACCTTTATAACATTACCCCTAACCAAAATATAGCAATCTTCAGTTACACCAACTTCACTTGACGGAGCCTTTGATTTCGGATTAGCCAAATTCTCGGTAGAAGTAACGCAATCACAAGTTTCCGCAATACACCCCAGTGGCAGATTAAAAGCAAACAAACAAAACAATAATAAAGACACTAACTTTTTCATACAAATAATATATGACAAGTTTTGATTAAATAAATTCGTCAATATACTTAAGTCGAGTGTGCGAATTGTAAAATCTGAAATTTAATACTAAAAACCCTTGTTTAAGGAATCGTTACAAATTCTCAAAGCGTTAATATCAGTTGGTTTAAGCCTATTAAGCATTGCCCAAAGCTTCAATTTGACTAATTTTGATTGAAGAGCATAGCAACATTTGCCGATATAAAGATAAAGAAAGGCAGACAATACTATGGGCGTATCTGACGGCTATTTTGGCGATATAAACCTATTCAAATACGGAAGCAAAAACAAATCAATTAATATAAACGGAAATTATGACGAAACTTGGGCTTCGTCAAAAACGAAAAACAAAGTGATTAATTCCATAATGACAGCGGTTGACGATGGTGACGGAAAAATTCAACCGCAGGAATTGAACGCTTTGAATAAAATATTTCTATACATAGATAGTCTTATAGATAAGACTAAAAATGACGGTATTCTTGAGGATAAAGAGCTTAATTTATTCAAGAAAAAACTTGATAAAGGTGAAATCAAACTTGAGGAAATCATTAACGAAAAAGCTCCAACAGATGCAACAAATTGGAGTGAAGGAGTTTCCAGAAACATTAGCGAAATAAAGGTTTCTACAATTTCTGATACTTTGAAAAATGAACTGACAGAAATAGGCAAGCTGGAAGGCTTTAAAGTTGAAGAAATGGAAAGCGGCGGCGATTACTGGGTTGAAGACTCAAGTATAAGAAGAGCTGACGGCAAACGCTATGTTTCATTATATAATGGAACTTCCGAACTGAAAGACGGAAAATTCACCAGCGAAAGAAACAATGTAAGCACAGGTGGCGGTGCAAGAGTTTTTTCAAAAGGAAATGCGTTTGATTTAGAAATTGACAAATCAGAAATTTATTATGGAACTTCATATTTAGAAGGCGGTAACGTCCTAAATACCTTAACAAAAGACGGTAAACCTGCAGCAATTATTGGGGAATCCTCAATTTCATACACATTAAATGTAATGAACCTTGAAAATACTCCTGAGAATGTAAAAATTGCAAAAGAACAAATCTCAAAAGATTTAGGATTAAAACAAGAAGACGTAACATTTATTCCTCAATACGATTTCCATATTGATATGTTGTATCATCCATTGAATAATGGAGAAGTTGCAATTCCTGATTTTGACGAAGCAATAAAAATTCTAAAAGAAAATGATATTAAAGGCATGAGTGAAGAAGAAAAAAAGAACCGAATTGATAAATTAGAAAAATTGAGAGATGATACAGCTTCAATCCGAGAAGAAGCTGAGGATAATCTAAAAGCTTCAGGTTATAAACTTGTAAAAATTCCAAACTTTACAACAGATAAAGCTGACCAAACAAATTTTATGAACGGTGTTGGCGGCACTTCAAACAAAACAGGTAATAAATTCTACATTACAAACAAATCAGAATTTTCAGGACTTCAAGATATTGTTGAAAAATATTTTAAAAATGCCGGTATTGATAAAGTCTATTTTGTATCAACCACAAGTTATTTAAAAAATAATGGTGGCATAGATTGTTTAACTCAAGAAGAATAAACCTTAATTTTCTTGGGTTTTAAATCTTTCGCCGTCAAGATATTTGATAACTTTTGCAGGACAACCGACAACGACCGCATTGTCAGGAACATCTTTTGTTACAACAGAACCTGCACCGATTATTGCGTTTTCACCAATCGTGACACCTGCGAGAATAGTAACATTCACGCCAATCCAAACATTTTTCTTTATATGAACGGGTTTGCAAGTGATAACGGGTCTGTCGTAAAAATCGTGATTATTGGTAGCGATTGTACAATTTAGCGAAATCAAGGTATTATCTTCAATAGTAAGCCCGCCTGAGGACATACACTGAAATCCGTTCATTAGCACAATACCTTTGCCAAGTTTGATAGTATTTCCCAAAAGCGTGAATATCGGCGGATTAATCACTGTTGTTTTGTCCAAATTATTATTAAACAACTCTTCTATCAGTTTTCGGCATTCCGGAGAGGTCGGCATAGTATGATTGATTTTGAAACAAAGTTCCGAACTACGTTTCATTTCCTTTTCTCTTGCCTCATCAGGGATTCTTAAATCTATTCTAACTTCTTCCATTGTATGAATTTCCTATTTTGTTATATAAATCAACCGTCTATATTATATAGAAAATTATGTAAAATTAAAAGAGTAATTTTTGGGGATTGGGCGGTGTGGCAGAGAGGCGGAGAGGCGGAGAGGCGGAGAGGCGGAGAGGCGGAGAGGCGGAGAGG